>NZ_JBJJBV010000299.1:0-7752 GCF_045446735.1 Nocardiopsis protaetiae | reverse complement strand
CCTCCACCTGCCCGACCTCGCGATGTCCCTCAACAACCAGGCCGACCACCTGAGCACCCTGGGACGGCACGAAGAGGCGCTGGAGGCCGTCAGCGAGGCCGTGCACGTCCGTCGGGCCCTGGCCGACCGGCACCCCGACACGTACCTGTCCGACCTCTCCCACTCCCTCAACGCCCGGTCCGTCCTGCTGGCCCGCCTCCGGCGGGCGGAACCCGCGCTGGAGGACGCCACCGAGTCCGTGCGCATCCACCGGGCCCTGGCGGAACAGCGGCCCGACGCCCACCTGCCCGACCTCGCGCAGTTCCTCAACAACCGGGCCAACCGCCTGAGCAGCCTGGGGCGGCGCGAAGAGGCGCTGGAATCGGTCACCGAGTCCGTGAGCATGTACCGGGCCCTGGCCGAACAGCGGCCCGACGCCCACCTGCCCGGACTCGCGATGTCCCTCGACGGCCTGTCCAACCATCTGCGCGACCTGGAACGGCACGAACCGGCGCTGGAGGCCGTCAGCGAGGCCGTGTACATCCGCAGGACCCTGGCCGACCGGTACCCCGAGGCCTACCTGCACGACTTCGCGATGTCCCTCAACAACCTGGCCGACCGGCTGAACAACCTGGGACGGACCGACGGGGCCCTGGAGTTCGGCACCGAGTCCGTGCGCATCCACCGGATCCTGGCCGAACAGCGGCCCGACGCCCACCTGCCCGGGCTCGCCACCGCCCTCAGCAACCAGACGCTCTTCCTGATCCTGCTGAGACGGTACGAGCAGGCGTGGCCGACGATCACCGAGGCCATCGACATCCGACGGCGGCTCGCGGACCTGCGGCCCGAGGTGCACCGGAAGGACCTGGAGCTGTCCCTGCGCATCCTCGCGTGGCTGGAGGAAGAGGACCCCTAGCCCCCCGCCGGTCCCCCACAGATCACCCCCGTCCCGGGACCCCGCACCGGGGATCGGGGGGTTGAATGGGGGTGGAGGGGGCCCGGGGTGGGCTCCCGTCGCCTGTCTGGGGGAACCGTATGGCCGTGCCGTTGGTGATCGATACCGATACCGCTCAGGACGACTGCGTCGCCCTGCTGGTCGGCCTGCTGGACCCGGCGGCCGACCTGCGGGCGGTCACGATGGTGGCCGGGAACGTGGGCTTCGACCAGCAGGTCCGCAACGCGTTCATGACGCTGAACGTCGCCGGGGCGCCCGCCGTCCCCGTGTACCTGGGCTGTCGGCGGCCGCTGGTGCGGGAGTGGGTGAGCGCCGAGGACGTGCACGGGGACGGCTCCGGCGGGCTGGCCATGGACCAGGGGGGCCTGGAGCCGGAGGCCGAGCACGCCGTCGACGCGCTGGTGCGGATGGCCGCCGAGGCCCCCGGTGAGCTGTCGATCGTGGCGATCGGCCCGCTCACCAACATCGCCGCCGCCGTGGTCAAGGACCCCGGGTTCGCGCGCAACGTGAAGTCGCTGTACATCATGGGCGGCTCCAACAACGGCCGCGGCAACATCACCGCCGCCGCCGAGTTCAACTTCTACGTGGACCCCGAGGCCGCCAAGGCCGTGTTCGCCGCCGGGTTCGACATCACCGTGGTGCCGTGGGACCCGCTCACGCTGCGCCAGGCCGTGTTCGGGCAGGAGCGCCTGGACGGGATCGCCGCGCTGGGGACGCCGCTGTCGCGGTTCTTCACCCGCATCTGCGCGGCGACCCTGGAGTTCGACCGCCGGGTCGGCATCGACGGCACCACGCACCCCGACTCGCTGACCGCCGCGGTGCTGCTCCACCCCGAGCTGGTCCGCAAGGCCTCGCCGTACCACGTGGACGTGGAGACCGCCGGGGAGCTGACCCGGGGCTACTCGGCCATGTCGTGGGGCGTGCACGGCCTGGAGCCCAACGCCCGGGTGGTCGAGGAGGTCGACCCCGAGGCGTTCTACGCGCTCATCAGGGGTGTGCTGGCCCGGGAGACCGCGCCGGAGCGCGAGATCACCGGCCTGTGAACGTGATGACGCCCTGGGCGGCGGCGACGGTCGTCTCGCCGCCCTCGGCGTCGGCCATCACCAGGTCGCAGCGGCACAGGGCGCGGCGGCGGGTGTGCTCGACGACGTGCGCGCGGGCGCTCAGCAGGACGCCGCGGGCCGGGCGCAGGTATTCGATGGTGAAGCCGCCGGTGAGGACGGACGGGCCCAGCACGGTACCGCCCGCGAAGGTGAGCGCGTTGTCGGCGGCGTAGGAGAGCACGCCGCCGTGCAGGAACCCGTTCTGCTGGCGCAGGTCCTCGCGCACGTCCAGCTCCAGGACGGCGCTGCCCGGGGTGAAGCGGGTGACCCGCGCGCCGAGCAGCCGGCTGAAGGGCTGGGCGTCCAGGATCGACGCCGCCAGGGCGAGGGCGTCGGGGTCGGGTGTGGGTTCGGGCTGCGGCTCGGGGTCCTCGGCGGTCATACGGTCCTGCTTTCTTCTACGCGCTTTGACCTTTTTGTGGGGGTATGTCACCTAGGGTCCGCCTCATGGGAGGAGGACCCATCGTGCAGACTTCCACATTCGCCTCCGCCGCCGCTGCCGCGGCGCTGGTGTGCGCGACCGCCTGTGTTCCCATCCCGGTGGACCTGACGGGCGGGGAGGAGGAGCGGCCCGAGACCGCTCCCCCGGCGGCCGAGAGCCCGTCGGAGCCCGCGCCGGGGCCGGAGAGCCCGCCGGACCGGCCGCCCGCCGGCCAGGAGGGCCAGGGGGACCAGGAGGGCTCCGACAGCGGCGGGAGCCAGGAGGGGCAGCCGCAGGAGCCCGCCGGGGGCGCGGCCGTGCACCTGCCGCTGGGCGGCTCCCACACGTTCGGGGACGGCTTCTCGGTGAGCATGGGGCCGGTGGAGCGCCGGACGGACGAGGAGGAGTACCGGGAGGCGCCGCAGGAGCCCGAGGAGGAGACCTCGCCGGAAGAGGGAACGGACCCCCTGGAGGGCGGGGAGTCCCCGGAGGACGGTGCCCCGCCCGAGGAGGAGTGGTCTCCGGACGAGGGCGAGTCCTTCGAGAACGAGCCCTGGGAGGAGGAGCCGCTCGAAGAAGAACCCCTGGAGGACGAACCCCTGGAGGAGGAGTCCCCGGAAGAGGAGTTCCCCGAGGAGGAGCTGCCCGAGCAGCCCGGCGAGGGCCCGGGCGAGGACGAGTGGGCCGAGGAGGGTGTCGAGGAGCAGGAACCCCTGGAGGAGGAGCCCGGGTACGGGGAGCCCCAGTACGACGCCCTGCACTACTTCGCCTGGACCGTCACCCTCACCAACGGCACCGGCGCCCCCGTCCACACCGGCTCGCCGCTGGACACCTGCGCCGTCGGCGACCCGCTCCAGGCGTCGTTCGCCCCGGTCATGGGCGACACCATTGAGCCGCCGTACATGCTGGAGCCCGGCCGGAGCGCGAGCTGGGACGCCGACTGCCTCATCACCGAGGGCGATGTCCCCTTGCAGTGGACCCTGGAGTTCCACGGCGAGGACGGGACACCGCTCTACCCGCCGCTGGTGTTCTCCGGCGGCGTGCCCTGACCCGGGCCCATGCCCCGCCCCGGCTCAGCGGTTCTTGACGACGATGCTCTCCACGGTGTTGGCCACGTGCTCGAACGCGTCGGCGGCCGCCTCCAGCTCCTCGATGACGTCCTTGAGCTTGAGCACCGTCAGCGCGTCGTACTCGCCGCTGAACAGCTTGGCCAGCAGCTTGCGGTAGATCCGGTCCGCCTGGTTCTCCAGCTGGTTGATCTCGATCCAGTACCGGGTGAGGTCCTGCATGGTGCGCAGTCGCGGCATGGCCTCGGCGGTCAGCTCGGCGGCGCGCTCCAGCACCTCGATCTGGTCGATGATGCCCTTGGGCAGGCGCTCCAGGCCGTACAGGTCGATGAGGTCGACCGCCGCGTCCATCGAGTCCATGACGTCGTCGAGGTTGGAGGCCAGCCGGTAGATGTCCTCCCGGTGCATGGGAGGCGCCGAGCTCTTGTTGAGCCGGCGCATGATCGCGTGCGTGGCGTCGTCGCCCGCGTGCTCGCAGGCCCGCATCTTCTCGGTGATGGCCTCGCGGTCGGCCCCGTCGCTCATGAGCTCCACCAGCAGGCGGGCCGCGATGACCAAATTGTTCGCCGAATCGGTGAACATCTCGTAGTAGCTGTCATCACGCGGGCGCAAACGCAGGCGCACGTCGTCTCTCCCGATGGTGCGGTGGGTGTTCCATGGTGGATGTTAAGCGGGTCCGCCGAGCGGCTCGTCTGGACGCGGGGGTCCTTCGCGTCGGTCGCGTGCGCGGTCATCCCTCGTTCACTCGGCGGCACCGGTGCGTGGAACTCCCCGGGGGAAGGGGCCCATCGCATTCCTCCCAATCTCAACGACACCGGGACGGTTCGGGACGCTACCGTGTTCCGCGCCCGCTGACCAGCGGTGCGCTGAGACACGAATCACCCGATCGGTGAGAGATCGGTGGACGCCGACCCCCTGGTTCTCCGATGTCCACTTTCAGGCCATTGAGCGGCAATGGCAAGTATCCCGCCGGTTCACCTGTGCGTTGACCCGCACCGATTCGCCCGCCCTCCCGGACTCCCGGGCGTCATGTCCCCGACCGGATCTAGGCTCGGAGGCATGCCGTCCAACCTCACTCCCGCCCTGGTGCGCCGGGTCCGGCAGGCCCTGGCCGACGCGGGCACCACCGAGCCCGCGAGCGCCGAGGACGCCGTGGCCGCGCTGGTGCGCGCCGCCCAGGCGCCCGGGGCCGCCCGGCCGCTGGTGAAGCTCGCGGTGCGGGCCTCCCTCGCGCTGCTCGCCGACCGGGCGCCGGGCAACTCCCTGGAGGTCCGCGTCCCCCCGTTCGGAGCCGTACAGGCGATCGAGGGCCCACGTCACACCCGGGGCACCCCGCCCGGTGTGGTGGAGACCTCCCCGGCCGTCTGGATGCGCCTGGCGACGGGCGGAACCGCCTGGGAACAGGCGATCGCGGACGGGGCCGTCCAGGCCAGCGGCACCCGCTCCGACCTGTCCGGACACCTCCCCCTGTGGCCCCGGGTGGTCCCGCCCGCATCCCCAGGCACTAAGCTGTGAGCGTGTCGTACTCCGACGGCCGGCTCTCCATGGACCTCGATCCGCTCGAACGCGGCCCGCAGGACGCCTGCGGTGTATTCGGGGTCTGGGCTCCCGGCGAAGAAGTCAGCAAGCTCACCTACTTCGGCCTCTACGCGTTGCAGCACCGCGGTCAGGAATCCGCGGGCATCGCACTGAGCGACGGGGAACGGATCGTCGTCTACAAGGACATGGGACTGGTGTCCCAGGTCTTCAACGAGGCGACCCTGGACTCCCTGCGCGGCCACCTCGCCATCGGCCACTGCCGCTACTCCACCACCGGTTCACCGGTGTGGGAGAACGCGCAGCCGACCTTCTACACGGCGCGTGAGGGGGGTCTGGCGCTCGGCCACAACGGCAACCTCATCAACACCCCGGAACTGGCCGCGATGCTGCCCGACACCCGGCGCAACGCGACGACGGACACCGAGGTCCTCACCAACCTGCTGGCCTCCCGGGCCCGCGACGGCAGCACCGTCGAAGAGGCCGCCATGGAGCTGCTCCCGCAGGTCCAGGGCGCCTACTCGCTGGTGTTCATGGACGAGGACACCCTGTACGCGGCCCGCGACCCGCAGGGCATCCGCCCGTTCGTGCTGGGCCGCCTGGGCGAGACCTCCGGCGCGGGCGGCTGGGTGGTCGCCAGCGAGACCGCCGCCCTGGACATCGTGGGCGCCGAGGTGGTCCGCGAGATCGAGCCGGGCGAGCTGCTCACCATCGACGAGCGCGGCGTCCGGTCCCGCCGGTTCGCGCCCGCCCGCCGCAAGGGCTGCCTGTTCGAGTACGTCTACCTGGCCCGCCCCGACACCACCATCGCCGGGCGCAACGTCAACTCCACGCGTGTGGAGGTGGGCCGCCGCCTGGCCCGCCAGCACCCGGTGGACGCCGACCTGGTCATCCCGGTGCCCGAGTCCGGCACCCCCGCCGCGGTCGGCTACGCCGAGGCCAGCGGTATCCCGTTCGCCCAGGGCCTGGTCAAGAACTCCTACGTGGGCCGGACCTTCATCCAGCCCAGCCAGACCCTGCGTCAGCTGGGCATCCGGCTCAAGCTCAACCCGCTGCGCGAGGTCATCGAGGGCCGCCGCCTGGTGGTCGTGGACGACTCGATCGTGCGCGGCAACACCCAGCGCGCCCTGGTCCGGATGCTGCGCGACGCGGGCGCCGCCGAGGTGCACGTGCGCATCTCCAGCCCGCCCGTGCTGTGGCCCTGCTACTACGGCATCGACTTCGCCACCCGCGCCGAGCTCATCGCCGCCAACCTGTCGGTGGACGAGATCGCCGCGTCCGTGAACGCCGACAGCCTGGCCTACGTCGAGCTGGACGAGCTGATCGCCGCCACCACGGTGCCCGAGAACGAGCTGTGCCGGGCCTGCTTCGACGGCGTCTACCCGATCGAGGTCGACCCCGCCGCCCGCGGCAAGTACCTGCTGGAGAAGTCCTGCGGGACCCCCGAGGGATCCACCCTGGCCACCAGCACCAAGTAGCCGTCCGCACGGCGGCCCCGCCGTGCGTTCCGTCCGCCGTGCCCTGACATCCGGAGCCTTCCGGGTGCGCGGGCGCGGCGGGCCTCCCGGCCATCAACGAGCACCAACCATCACAGTACGAGGAGAACTCGCGTGGCAGCCGACAGCAAGGCGACGGGGGCGTACGCCGCCGCGGGCGTCGACATCGCCGCCGGGGAGCGCGCCGTCGACCTGATGAAGCGCCACGTCGCGCGGACGCGGCGCCCCGAGCAGGTCACCGACGCCAGCGGATTCGCGGGCCTGTTCCGCCTGGACACCGCCAAGTACAAGGACCCGGTGCTGGCGACCTCCACCGACGGCGTGGGCACCAAGGTGCTGCTCGCCCAGAAGCTGGACCGCCACGACACCATCGGCATCGACCTGGTGGGCATGGTCGTCGACGACCTGGTCGTCAGCGGCGCCGAGCCGCTGTTCATGACCGACTACATCGCCACCGGGTCGGTGGTCCCCGAGCGGATCGCCGAGATCGTCGGCGGCATCGCCGAGGGCTGCCACCAGGCCGGGTGCTCCCTGATCGGCGGGGAGACCGCCGAGCACCCCGGGGCGATGGGCCCCGAGGAGTACGACCTGGCCGGCGCCGGGACCGGTGTGGTGGAGGGCGACGCCATCCTGGGCCCGGACCGGGTCCGCGAGGGCGACGTGGTCATCGCGATGGCGTCCTCGGGTCCGCACTCCAACGGCTACTCGCTGATCCGCCACATCGTGGACACCGCCGGGCTGGACCTGACGGCGCACGTGCCGGAGCTGGGCGGGGAGCTGGGCGAGGTGCTGCTCACCCCGACCCGGATCTACGCCAAGGACTGCGTGGCGCTCACCGACGCGGTGGAGGTGCACGCGTACTCGCACATCACCGGCGGCGGGCTGGCCGCCAACCTGGCGCGGTCGCTGCCCGGCCACCTGGACGCGGTGCTGGACCGCTCCACCTGGACGCCCGCCCCCGTGTTCGGCCTGCTGGCCGAGAAGGGCGGCGTGTCGCGGGAGGACATGGAGGCCACGTTCAACATGGGTGTGGGCATGGTCGCGGTGGTCGCGGCCCAGGACGGGGAGCGCGCCCTGGAGGTGCTCTCCGAGCGCGGTGTCCCCGCCTGGCGCCTGGGTACGATCGCGTCCGGTTCCGGGCTGGCCCACCTGAACGGTGACCACCCCGGCGCGTGAAAAAGGACGCGAACATAGC
>NZ_JBJJBV010000298.1:0-7931 GCF_045446735.1 Nocardiopsis protaetiae | reverse complement strand
CGGGGAAGGTGGGCAACCCCCTGGGGTCGGGGCGGGAGGCCTCGTGTGGCCGTCACCCCCTGCGGCGGAGGTGGCCAGGGATGTGGCCGGGCTGGGGCTGAGGTCCCGGGGAAAGTGGGCAACCCCCTGGGGTCGGGGCCAGAGGCCTCGTGCCGCCGTCACCCCCTGCGGCGGGGGAGGCGCGATGCCCTCCGGCTGGGGCTGGGGGTTCCGGGAGGGGAGCGGGTTGGGGTGGCGGTGGAGGTATCTGCCTCCCCGACCCCTTGGGGCCCGGGCGGGAGGCCTCCCGCCGCCCTCACCCCTGTGGCGGGGACGCCACGGATGTGACCCGGCTGGGGCCGGGCCCCAGGTCGGGTGGGTAAGCGCTGTGGGAGCGGGTGGGGGCGTCGCTGCGGCCCCCGCGGGTCAGACGGCCCAGTCCGGGTTGAAGTCGGGGTGGTCGGCGTAGGTGCCGGCGAGGGCGCCGAGGACCTGGCGGGACATTTCGCCGGCGAGGCGGTCGCGGGAGAAGCGGGTGTACTCGTCGACCTCCCGGACGATGCGGCGGCGCAGGGCCACCTCGCGCAGTACCCGGGCGGGGTCGTGGCGGGTGATGTGCTCGGCGGTGGTCGGGCTCCCGGTGTCGGCGACCGGGTCGCCGGCGTTGTCGAACACCTTGGTGTTCTCGCCCTTCCAGGGGCCCGGGGCGGCGGCTCGGGCCGCTGCCTGGTCCTCGTCGAGTCGGGCGTTGAGGAAGTCCACGATCGTCATCTCTGTCTCCGAATTCTCCCCGGCGTCGTGTCGCCGACCCTAGTGCGGGCCGGTGCGGGCGGGTCCGGGGGCGGAGGGGGCGGATGCCGGGGCGGCGCAGGTCCGCGGTGTGCGCGGGGATTCTTACTGGCCGGATCCGGTCAGGGAGGGCGCGCACAGGTGTGGCAAGGGTGGTGGAGTAGGATGCCCGCTCCGGGCGGTGGTCCTCGACCCTGTGGAGGGGAGTGCCCGGGGGAGAAGGTGTACGGCCCGGCGCCCCGCTCGCGCCGGGCCGTACGTGTAATAGGACTCGTGGCCCCGTCGGGGGGTTGCCATGGGTTCAGGATTTTCTTTGGATTTTTTTTCCGGACCCCCGCGTTCCGATGGTAAGTCGGTCCACTCGGCCGTGCGATCGCGCTTAGAGTCCCATCGGGACTTTTCGAGCGCAGGTCAGTGGGGCAGATACCGGATGCGTGGTCCTGTCGGACGCACGTGCAACGGAGCACCCGCCGGTTCGCCGGTCCAGGTGCACCATCGCGCACCGTACGCTGAACAGGACGAGGAACAGTCCCTCACCGGCCGCCCCGCGGCTGCTCTGAGGGGCATGAGGAAAGGAGTTGAGCTGCCCCCCGCACCCGAGGGCACCACTTCACCCTCCACCGCCGCACCCGGGCAACGGCTCCGCGTCCGCTACGCCAAGCGCGGACGCATGAGGTTCGCCAGCCATCGGGACATCGCCCGGGCGCTGGAGCGCGCCCTGCGCCGGGCGGACGTGCCGGTGGCCTTCTCCGCCGGCTTCTCGCCCCACCCGAAGGTCTCCTACACCGGCGCGGCCCCCACCGGGGTCGCCAGTGAGGCGGAGTATCTCGAACTCACCCTCGCGCGGGAGCGGGACCCCGCACGGGTCGGGGCCGACATCGACGCGGCCATGCCGGACGGCATCGACATCATCGAGGTCGTCCAGGCCCGGGTTCCGGGACTGGCCGATCGGCTCCAGGCCTCCGTGTGGCAGGTGGAGCTGAACGGGGTCGGGGCCGACGAGGCGGAGAGTGCCGTCGGCGCCTATCTGGCGGCCGAGACCGTCGAGGTGGAGCGGATGACCAAGAAGGGTCGCCGCCGCTTCGACACCCGACCGGCGGTGGTCGGCATCGACGTGTGTCGTGGACCCGGGCGCGCCCCGAGGGAACAGGACACCACATATGCCATACTTCGGATGGTCGTACGGCACACCACACCGGCCGTTCGACCGGACGACGTGCTGACCGGCCTCCGCCATGTGGCCGACCTCGCGCCGCAGTCATCAGTGACGATGACCCGGCTGGCGCAGGGGCCGCTGAACGAGGCGACAGGTGCGATCGCTGACCCGCTCGCCGTGGACCGGAACGACTCCGGCCCGGCCGACGACGCCCAAGAGCGGGGCGACAGCGCACCACAGCCGTCGGCGCCCATGACGGGATCGCGCTGATGCGCGGCCCCGAAGCGGGGAACGTGGGCGCCACCACAGGACTTTGCCCCGACTGCACTCCGGTGCCGTCGGCGCTGACACTGCGACGACAGTTCTCGTGAGCCGCGCCGCCGACCGAGAGGTCGCGGCGCGCCCGGGGACTTTGACGGGAGACCGCCCGGATGCTCGACAACGAGCCCAACAACGGTGCAGACGACACCGTGGGTACAACTGAAACAACCGAAACGAGGGCGGCGACGTCCCCCATGGGGGGAGGCGAGGTGCGCGTGACCACACCCGCACCGGCCAAGGGCGTGCGCCGCGCGGCAGGACCGCCCCCCGAACCCGACGACGTCTTCGTCCCCCCGGCCAAGCCCGTGACCACGCTCGCGGGTTCCGGTGAGGGCGGCACGGTCAAGGTCACCTCCGCCACCCCGGTGCGGCGACGCACGGTGCGCGTCGAGGACCGGCCGCTGGACGTCCCCGCGACCCCTCCGGCCGTGAAGTCGGCGCCGGAGCCGGCGGACGAGCAGGACGAGCCCGCCAAGAAGACCCGCACGCGCCGCACCCGCGCGGCCGCCGAGGCCTCCGCGCCGCCCGAGGCCGAGCCCCGGACCCGCGCGCGCCGCTCGCGTACGCGGGCCGCCGCCGAGCCCGAGGCCGCCCCCGCGGCCGGGGAGGAGCCGGAGGAGACCACCCAGGTCGGCTCCGTCTTCCAGGCGCCCTCCATGCTCTTCCAGCCCCCCGTGGTCGCCGCCGCGCCGCCCGCCGCCCCCGCCAGGGCCGAGGCCCCGGTCGAGGACCTCGCCGAGGACGACATCGAGGACGAGGAGGACGAGGCGGTCGAGGACGACGAGGCCGCCGAGGAGACCGGCGCGGAGGACTCCGCCGAGGAGCGGCCCAGCCGACGCCGTCGCCGCCGCGGCGGCCGGGGCCGCGGCCGCTCGCGCTCCGGTGACGACGGCGAGGACGCCGACACCGCCGACGAGCCCGAGGCCGCCGTCGAGGAGGCCGACACCGAGGACGCCGCCGACGGCGCCGACGAGGACGAGCGCGGCGGCAGCCGCCGGCGCCGCCGCCGTCGCCGCCGCTCCGGTGGCGGCGGGGGCGAGGCCACCTCCGACGACCCGCCCAACACCGTGGTCCGGGTCCGCGAGCCGCGCGCGGAGCGGCCCATCTCGGACGAGGTCCAGGCCGTGCGCGGGTCCACCCGCCTGGAGGCCAAGAAGCAGCGCCGCCGCGAGGGCCGCGAGCAGGGCCGCCGCCGCGCCCCGATCGTCACCGAGTCGGAGTTCCTGGCCCGCCGCGAGGCGGTCAAGCGCGACCTGGTCATCCGCCGCACCGGCGACCGCACCCAGATCGCCGTCCTTGAGGACGACATCCTCGTCGAGCACTATGTCGACCGCGCCACCCACCGCTCCTACGTGGGCAACGTGTACCTGGGCCGGGTGCAGAACGTGCTGCCGTCGATGGAGGCCGCGTTCGTCGACATCGGCAAGGGCCGCAACGCCGTCTTGTACGCGGGCGAGGTCAACTGGGACTCGTTCGGCCTGGACGGCCAGCCCAAGCGCATCGAGTCGGTGCTCAAGTCCGGCCAGTCGGTCCTGGTGCAGGTCACCAAGGACCCGATCGGCCACAAGGGCGCCCGCCTGACCAGCCAGATCAGCCTGCCCGGCCGCTACCTCGTGTACGTGCCCGGCGGTTCGATGACCGGCATCAGCCGCAAGCTCCCCGACAAGGAGCGCGCCCGCCTCAAGCAGATCCTCAAGAAGGTCATGCCCTCCGGCGCGGGCGTCATCGTCCGCACCGCCGCCGAGGGCGCCAGCGAGGAAGAGCTCGAACGCGACATCTCCCGCCTGGCCAACCAGTGGGAGTCCATCAAGCGCAAGTCCAAGTCGGCCAACGCCCCGGCCCTGCTCAACAGCGAGCCCGACCTGACGATCCGGGTCGTGCGGGACGTGTTCAACGAGGACTTCTCCAGCCTGGTGGTCTCCGGCGACGAGGCCTGGGACACCGTGCACGACTACGTCGAGCACGTGGCGCCCAACCTCGCCGAGCGGGCCTCCCACTGGACCGAGGACCGCGACGTCTTCGCCGCCTACCGGATCGACGAGCAGATCAACAAGGCGCTGGACCGCAAGGTCTGGCTGCCCAGCGGTGGTTCGCTCATCATCGACCGCACCGAGGCGATGACGGTCGTCGACGTCAACACCGGCAAGTTCACCGGTCAGGGCGGCAACCTCGAAGAGACCGTCACCAAGAACAACCTGGAGGCGGCCGAGGAGATCGTCCGCCAGCTCCGGCTGCGCGACATCGGCGGCATCATCGTCATCGACTTCATCGACATGGTCCTGGAGTCCAACCGCGACCTGGTGCTGCGGCGGATGCTGGAGTGCCTGTCCCGGGACCGCACCAAGCACCAGGTGGCCGAGGTCACCTCGCTGGGCCTGGTGCAGATGACCCGCAAGCGGGTCGGCCAGGGCCTGCTGGAGGCCTTCTCCCACACCTGCGAGCACTGCAGCGGCCGCGGCCTGATCCTGTCCACCGAACCGGTGGAGGGCAAGGGCGCCGCCGCCGGCGGCAACGGCGGTGGCGGCGGAGGCCGCAAGAAGAAGGGCAAGGGCAAGGGCGAGGCCGACCAGGCCGAGACGCCCGCGGTGGAGACCGCCGCGGAGGAGCCCGAGCCCGTCGAGCCCGCGGCCCCGGTCGCGGAGGAGACCCCCGAGCCCGCCGCCCAGGCCGACAAGCCGGCCAAGAAGTCCAAGGCCGCCAAGGGCAAGAAGGCCGACGACGCCGAGGCCGAGGAGAAGGCCGAGCCCAAGCGGACCCGCAAGCGCACCACGCGCTCGCGCAAGGCCGCCGAGGAGGTCGCGGAGTCCGGTGCCGAGCCGGCCGCCGAGGCCGTTCCGCAGGCCGAGGCCGCCGAAGCCGCCGACGAGCCGCAGGAGGCCCCCGAGGCCGCCGCGGACGAGGCGTCGGCCGAGGAGGCCCCGGCCCCGCGCCGGACCCGGCGCACCGCGACCCGCCGGACCGCCCGTGCGGCCGCCGAGGCCGTGGGCGAGCCGGAGGCCGTGACCGAGACCACCGCCGCGGCCGAAGGCGACGAGGAGGCCGCGGAGCGGCCCAAGCGCCGCCGCACCCGGCGTACCAGGGCGGCGGCCTCGTCCACCGCCGTGGACGCCGGCTGAGCCCGGCGGGACGCGTGGGCCCGGTCCGGGCCGGGGGGCGACCCCCGGCCCGGACCACGGCACGTGTGCAGGCCCGTGGCGGGGCGATGGTAACCTGATGGACGGTGCGTCGGCGCGCTCCTCGTGATCGCGCGCCCCGACACCAAGTGCTCTCCACGCAGGGTTTGTTTCCCTCAGATCCCCGCGCCCCGCTACAGGCAACAGTGGATCGTGGAACGAGGACTCCCCGTAGTTCCCACACGGGGTGGTCCTCCCGGCCCGCCCGTCAGGGCAACCGGCCGGACCCGGACCCCGAACACATGTCTCGGGGATTGGTCCCGAGCATTATTCGTTGAGCGAGCAGGAAGAGAGTTACGCGGTGTACGCGATCGTGCGAGCGGGCGGCCGTCAGGAGAAGGTGTCCGTCGATGACGTCCTGAACATCGACAAGGTCTCTGCCGAGACCGGCGCCACCATCACGTGGCAGCCCATCCTCGTCGTGGACGACGGCAACGTCGTCAGCGACACGGACAAGCTGAGCGGCTACACGGTCACCGCCGAGGTTCTCGGCGAGACCAAGGGCCCCAAGATCAACATCCTGAAGTACAAGAACAAGACCGGTTACAAGAAGCGCCAGGGTCACCGCCAGAAGCACACCCAGGTCCGCGTCACCGGCATCTCGGCGAAGTAGGAGGATCTGAGAGATGGCACATAAGAAGGGCGCATCGTCCAGCCGTAACGGCCGCGACTCGAACGCCAAGCGCCTGGGTGTCAAGCGCTTCGGCGGCCAGGCCGTCCAGGCCGGCGAGATCCTCATCCGCCAGCGCGGCACCAAGTTCCACCCCGGCGCCAACGTGGGCCGTGGCGGCGACGACACGCTGTTCGCGCTGGTCGCCGGCGAGGTCAAGTTCGCCAACTTCCGCGGCCGCAAGGCCGTGAACATCGTTCCCGCCGCCGCCGAGTAGGTCGCGCGCGAACGTTCGTTGTTCACAGAGGCGGGCCAGGGAACACTGGCCCGCCTCTGGTGTTGTCACCAGGTGACGCACACATTTCCCATCGGGCCGCCCCGCGGCCGGAGCAGTGAACCGAGGAGAACCATGCCCGACTTCGTCGACGAGGCGGTCTTGCACGTCAAGGCCGGGAACGGCGGGCACGGCTGCGCCTCCGTCCACCGTGAGAAGTTCAAGCCGCTGGGCGGTCCCGACGGCGGCAACGGCGGCCGGGGCGGCGACGTCGTCCTGGAGGTCGACGCCCAGACCGCCACCCTGCTGGACTACCAGCGCCGCCCGCACCGCAACGCCCAGAACGGCACCCCGGGCATGGGCGGCCACCGCAGCGGCGCCAACGGCGCCGACCTGGTCCTGTACGTGCCGGACGGCACCGTGGTCACCCGCATGGACGGCGAGGTCGTCGCCGACCTGGTCGGCCACGGCACCCGCCTGGTGCTGGCCCAGGGCGGCAGCGGCGGCCTGGGCAACGCCGCCCTGGCCTCCAAGAAGCGCAAGGCCCCCGGGTTCGCCCTCAAGGGCGAGGAGGGCGAGGCGTTCGACGTCCGCCTGGAGATGAAGACCATCGCCGACGTCGGCCTGGTGGGCTTCCCCAGCGCCGGGAAGTCCTCGCTCATCGCCGCGATGTCGGCCGCCCGGCCCAAGATCGCCGACTACCCGTTCACCACCCTGATCCCCAACCTGGGCGTGGTCGAGGCGGGCACCACCCAGTACGTGATCGCCGACGTGCCCGGCCTCATCCCCGGCGCCAGCGACGGCAAGGGCCTGGGCCTGGAGTTCCTGCGCCACATCGAGCGCTGCTCCACCCTGCTGCACGTCCTGGACTGCGCCACCTACGAGCCGGGCCGCGACCCGGTCAGCGACCTGGAGGCCCTGGAGGCGGAGCTGACCGCCTACGGCGCGGCCACCGGCGTCGACCTGTCCGACCGCCCCCGCATCGTGGTCCTGAACAAGGTCGACGTGCCCGAGGCCCGCGAGCTCGCCGAGCTCGTCACGCCCATGCTCGTCGAACGCGGCTACCGGGTGCTGGAGGTCTCCGCGGCCTCCCGCGAGGGGCTGCGCGAGCTGTCCTTCGCCCTGGCCGAGCAGGTCTCCGCGGCCCGCGAGGCCGCCCCGGCCGCCGAGCCCACCCGCATCGTCATCCGGCCCAAGATGATCGGCGACGTGCCCTTCGAGGTCGTCCCGCTGGGCAACAACGCCTTCCAGATCCGCGGCGAGAAGCCCGCCCGCTGGGTGAGCCAGACCGACTTCTCCAACGACGAGGCCGTCGGCTACCTCGCCGAGCGCCTCAACCGCCTGGGCATCGAGGAGCAGCTGGCCAAGGCCGGCGCCACCGAGGGCGCCGAGGTCCACATCGGCACCGAGGAGGACTCCGTGGTCTTCGACTGGGACCCGTCGCTGGACGCCGAGGCCGTCCCGTCCGGCCCGCGCGGGACCGACGCCCGGCTGGGCTGAACCGCGCGGGGAAGCATCGGCCCGGCCGAACAGGCAAGACGGGCGCGGCTCCGCCGCCCGGACCGCGCCCTCGGATGGAAAGCCCCCATACGGTGCACAGCGCAGAACAACTCGAACAGACCGGTTCCC
>NZ_JBJJBV010000297.1:0-7775 GCF_045446735.1 Nocardiopsis protaetiae | reverse complement strand
GCCCTCCCGGACGTCCCGCCCGGCGCGGACCCCGGCGGCCCCGCCGCCGCCCCCGCCGCGGACGCCGCCGCAGGAGCGGCTGACCCGGCGCGAGCTGGAGGTGGCCCGGCTGGTGAGCAGGGGGCGGAGCAACCCGGAGATCGCGCGGGCGCTGTTCATCAGCCCGGCGACCGCGGCCCGGCACATCGCCAACATCAACAGAAAGATGGGCTTCCATTCGCGCACGCAGATCGCGGCGTGGATACAGAGCCACGGGGACCGGGACTGACGGTTCCCCCGAAACCCCCGCGAAGGGGGCCTGTATCGGCCCTGCGCACCGAATCTACATATGCATCTGCATAGCAATATGCATGTGCATCCGACCGTGAACGCGCTAGGCTTCAAGCCATGGAACGCACGCGATCGCGGCACTTCGGTGACGCGGTCGGCGAGCGCTCCGAGAGCGGCCGTCGGCCCCGGTGCACAGCCCGGGATCCCGGCGGACCGTCAGCCCCGGGAGGATTCCCGGGGCCGGTGGGAACCCGCACCGGCGCGAGGTGGAACCTGGGGAGGGACCTCGCTCGGACCGGCCGGTGCGCGGCGCCGCCGGGCTCGCCACGTGGAGGGGGCGTGACGAGCCCGGATGGCGGTATCACCGCGGCCAGGGTGAACTGGGGGAACGCATGGGGGTAGGGCTGTCTTCTGGAACCGGACGACCGGGGCGCAACCTGCCGCGCCGGGACGACCCCATCGGCTCGCTGACCGGCGGGCTGTGCGAGCGCCTGCGTCTGCGCCCGGGTCGCGGCGGCACCATCCGCGGTGAGGGGTCGCGGGTGGACGCGCTGACCTTCGCCGCCACGGTGGAGCGGGCCGCCGCCGGGCTGAGCCAGCGGGGCCTGTGCCTGGGCGACGTGGTCGGCGTGCTGGCGCCGGTCTCGCCCGAACGGTTCCTGGCCACCTACACCGTGATGGCGGTGGGCGGCCGGGCCCTGCCCCTGTCCCCCGCCTCCGACCTCGACGTGCAGTGCGCGGCACTGGCCGAGACCGACGCCCGGCTGCTGGTGGTGAGCGCCGAGCTGGCGCCGGCGGCGCTGGAGCTGGCCGAGCGCTCGCGGGTGCGGCAGGTCATCGCGTTCGGCGACGCCCTGGGCACGACGCCCTTCGAGGACCTGCTGCGGCCCAGCCCGGACGGCACGGGGTACAGCCCGTCCCGGGGGCTGTTCGACAACGGCATCCTGGGCTACGAGGAGACCGGGGCGGGGCTGCTGACAACCCTGTACCCGCACAGCGACCTCATGGCGCGGTTCGTGGCGCTGCGCGAGCGGCTGGCGCTGACCGCCGAGGACGTGGTCGCCGTGGACGAGCGCGGCGAGGAGGCCACCCGGGCCGCGCTGGTGGCGCTGGCGCTGTGGACCGGGGCCTGTGTGATGGCGGGGGCCGACTGCCCCGCCCCGGAGGGGCGGCGGGTGACGGTGCGCTGCGCCCCCGAGCCCGAGCGGATCGCCGCCCCGGGCCTGACCGCCTGACGAAGCCGCGGAGCCGCAAGGCACCGGCGGGAGCGAGGCGCCGGCGGGGTTCTGGAGGCCCTGGAGGAGAAGTCCGAGGAACGGGGACTTCTCCGTAGGGGCCGCTGTGCCTCCTGAAACCCATTCCCGCCTTCAAAGGGCGCCGAGCACGGCAAAGGAAAAGGCAGTCGGCCGAAGGCCGCCCGTTGAGGGTGGTGGTGGGCGACGGGCGGGCGGAGCTGAGGCCCGAAAAGGCACAGTTAGGCGGTCTCGCCGACCAGGGAGAGGCCCGGCTGGGGGTCCTCGATCTCGAACCAGGCCACGTGGGTGGCCTCGCTCCAGTAGTCGCCGCTGCGGGTGGCGCAGCTGTCCACGATGAGCTTGCCGCGGCCGAAGTCGTCGCCGTCGTCGCGGCTGTGCCCGCCCTCGCCCGAACGCTCCCCCTGGTCGGCGATGGCGACGCGCAGCCGGGAGCCGTCGGAGCGGATGAACAGCGTCATGACGCCGCCGCTCTGCCCGGAGCGGGAGTGCAGCAGGGCGTTGGTGGCCAGTTCGCTGACGGCGAGCTCGGCGTCGTCCAGGACGCCCTCGGAGTGGCCCATGCGCGCGAGGAACTCGCGGACGCGGGCGCGGACGGAGCGGACGGCGGTGAGGTTGCCCGCGCAGCTCCACACGGTGTGGTCGGTGGCGCCGCCGGTGAGGTCGCCGCCCTCGATCGGCGCGGGCTCCGTGCTCTCGGGAACCTCTGCGGGCACGTATTCCCGGAGTTGCCTCGCCTCAGCCATCCGGTCACTCCAATCACCCGCGTCGGGCGCGCGGGTTGCGCCGCCTGCACTCACCTTAGACAAGGGTGTGCCGAGTCCAGAACAGCACACCCGCCTTCACCGTGCCTGGGATTGGCCACAAAACCCCGTCACGTGTCCTCCCCGATGCAGACAAAGGAAACAGTCCGGACCCCAGGGGGAGCCATGTGACATGCAACACGTTGGCAATGTCCGGGGTGGGACATCGGGAGGGCCTGCCGGAGTTGCGGGAATCCAGCGGATCGACCATTAAAGCAATAAATCCCCTAAAACGGAAAACAGGCGACTCAAACACCACGTTTTCGCTTCCACCCGACATCGATCGGGACACGACCCCTAGGCAGGCGAACGCTCCTGTTTGACGCGCGCGTGAGGGGACACAAGGTCCTGACGACCCCGCCCCTCCCCCTGCCCCCGGTGTGCGCGGTGTCGCCCCTCCATATCCCCTATCCCCGTGAGGTGTCCCGTGACGTCCCGTCCCGATCCCGTTCCCGCCGCCCCCAGCCGCCGCACCCTGCTCAAGGTGTCCGCGGCCGGCGCGGCCCTCGCCCCCGTCCTGGCCGCCTGCGGCGGCTCCGAGAGCGGCGGCGGGGGCGGCGGCGAGCCCGTGCAGGGCGGCCGGCTGAGCGTGGGCGTCGCGGGCGGCGGCGTCAACGACACCCTCGACGCGCACAACCCCACCGACAACGTCGACATCGCCCGCAACCACGCCCTGTACGCCACCCTGGTGCGCTACACCAAGGACGGCACCATCGAGAACAACCTGGTGGAGTCCCTGGAGTCCAACGAGGACGGCACCGAGTGGACCGCCGTCCTCAAGGAGGGCCTGACCTTCCACGACGGGTCGCCGGTGACCGCCGACTCCGTGGTGTTCTCCCTGCGCCGCATCCTGGACCCCGAGAACCCCCTGCGCGGCGCCGGGGACATGGCCGGGGTGGACTTCGACGCCCTGGAGGCCGTGGACGAACACACCGTCCGCATCCCCTGCACCGAGCCGGCCGTCACCCTGCCCGAGGCCCTGGCCGAGTACTACAACTGCGTCGTCCCGGAGGGCTACGACCCGCGGGAGCCGGTCGGCTGCGGCCCCTTCAAGGTCGTGGAGTTCGTCGCGGGCGAGTACAGCGTGTTCGAGCGGCACGAGGGCTACCACGAGGAGGGCCTGCCCTACGTCGACGAGCTGGAGATCGTCGACTTCCCCGACGACGACGCCCGGGTCAACGCCCTGAGCAGCGGCAGCGTCGACGTCATCACCCAGGTGCCGCACGTGCAGGTGGCGATCATCGAGGGCAACCCGGACCTGGACGTCATGGAGTCCGAGACCGGCATGTGGCTGCCCTTCACCATGCGGGTCGACACCGCCCCCTTCGACGACGTGCGGGTACGGCAGGCGTTCCGGCTCATCGTGGACCGCCAGGAGATGATCGACCAGGCCCTGGCCGGGTACGGGCAGGTCGGCAACGACATGTACGCGCGGATGGACCCCTCCTACCCCGAGGACCTCCCCCAGCGCGAGCAGGACATCGAGGAGGCCAAGCGGCTGCTGGCCGAGGCCGGGCACGAGGACGGCCTGGAGGTGGAGCTGGTCACCTCCGACATCAGCGCGGGCGTGGTCGCCGCCGCCGAGGTGTTCCAGGAGCAGGCCCGCGAGGCCGGGGTCACGGTGAACCTGCGCCGCGTCAACCCCAGCGAGTACTGGAACGAGGAGGAGGGCTTCCCCTACGCGTTCGGCCAGGACTTCTGGAGCGCCCGCAACTACATCACCCAGACCGCGCAGGGATCGGTGGTGGGCGCCCCCTACAACGAGACCATGTGGGGCGAGCACGAGGAGTGGCTGGGCTTCCTGGAGGAGGCCCGCCGCACCGCCGACCTCGACGCGCGCAACGAGCTGATCCGCAAGGCCCAGGAGATCGAGTACGAGGAGGGCGGCTACATCGTCTGGGGCTTCGTCAACCTGCTCGACGCCCACAACGTGTCCGTGGGCGGCCTGGAGCCCGCCGTGTCCGGCCACCCGCTCGGCTCCTACGCCTTCCACACCCTCTGGAAGGACGCGTGATGTCCCGGCTCATCGCCGTACGCCTGCTGTTCGGGCTGCTCACCCTGTGGGCGGTGTCCGTCGCGGTGTTCCTCGCCACCCAGGCCCTGCCCGGTGACGCGGCGCTGATGATCCTGGGCCGGGACGCCACCGAGGCGCGGGTGGCGGCACTGCGCGACCAGCTGAACCTCAACGAGCCCGTGGCGGTGCAGTACGCGCAGTGGCTCCTGGGGGTCGTCCAGGGCGACCTGGGGATCTCCTACTCCAACCGCTCCCCGGTGTCGGAGGTCCTCAACGGGCCCATCGGCGCGTCGCTGACGCTCATGGGCCTGGCCGCGCTGGTGGCCACCCCGATCGCCCTGGCGGTGGGCGCGTTCAGCGCGCTGCGCCGGGACCGGGCGTTCGACCACACCGCGTCCCTGGGGACGCTGGTCACGGCCGCCATCCCCGAGTTCGTCGTGGGCATCCTGCTGATCCTGGCCCTGGGGCCGGGCGGGCTGGACCTGTTCCCGTCGGTGTACTCGCGCAACGGCGGACCGGAGCAGTGGATGCTGCCGGTGCTGACCCTGGCCTTCGCGGTGGCCCCGCCGATCGTGCGGATGATGCGGGCGACCATGATCGAGGTCCTGGAGAGCGAGTATGTGCAGCAGGCCCGGCTCAAGGGGCTGGACGAGCGGACGGTGCTGGTGCGCCACGCCCTGCCCAACGCCATCGGCCCGGTCGCCCAGGTGATCGCCCTGCAACTGGCCTGGCTGGCGGGCGGTGTGGTGGCCGTCGAGTTCCTGTTCAACTTCCCCGGCATCGGCAAGGTGCTCATGGACGCGATCGAGAACCGCGACGTGCCGCTGGTGCAGGCCGTGGTGCTGCTCATCGCCGGGGTGTACATCCTCGTCAACCTGGCCGCCGACGTGATCGGGCTGGCCGCCAACCCGAAGGTGAGGGTGAGCCGATGAGCGCGCCTCCGATCGAGGCCCTGGCCGCCGGGGCGGCCCGGGGCCGACGCGGCGGCGGGCTGTTCCGCGCCGCCTGGAAGCACGGGCGGACCAGGGTGGGGGTGGTGCTGACCGGGCTGGTGGTGCTGGTCGCCGTGGTCGGCCCGTTCATCGCCCCCTACACCCCGACCGAGTTCGTGGCCCGCCCCTTCGAGACCGGGGTGGACGGCACGGTCTTCGGCGGCGACAACCGCGGGCGGGACGTGCTCACCCGGTTCCTGTGGGGCGGGTGGACGCTGCTGGTCCTGGCCGTGGCCTCGGCCGGGCTGGGCGTGCTGGCCGGGACGGTCGTCGGCGTGGTCGCCGGGTACCTGCGCGGCTGGGCCGACGAGCTCATCATGCGCGTCAACGACATGCTGCTGGCGTTCCCGCAGCTCATCGCGGCGCTGCTGGTGATGTCGATCATCGGCCCCAAGACGTGGCTGATCGTGGCCGTCATCGCGGTCTCGCACATGCCCCGGGTGGCGCGGGTGATCCGCGAGGCCACCCGCGCGGTGGTCGAGCAGGACTACGTGAAGGCCGCCGAGGCGATCGGACTGCCCCGGTGGCGGATCATGGCGGTCGAGATCCTGCCCAACGTGACCGGCCCGCTGCTGGTGGAGCTGGGCCTGCGGCTGACCTACTCGATCGGCGTGGTCGCCGTGCTGGGCTTCCTCGGCATGGGACTCCAGCCGCCGACCGCCGACTGGGGCCTGATGATCAACGAGAACCGGCAGGGCATGATCGTGCAGCCGTGGGCGGTGCTGCTGCCCGTGACCGCGATCGCGACCCTGACCATCGGCGCCAACCTCATCACCGACGGGCTGTCCCGGGCGGCGATCGGCATCGACCGGGGGGTCGGGAAATGACGGGGACCACGGAGACCGTGCTGGCGGTGGAGGGCCTGACCGTCATCGGCCGCCCCTCCGACGTGACGATCGTCGGCGACGTGTCGCTGACCGTGCGGCGCGGCGAGATCCTGGGCCTGGTGGGCGAGTCCGGTTCGGGCAAGACCACGGTGGGCCTGGCGCTGCTGGCGCACCGCAAGCGGGCCACGGAGATCACCGGCGGCCGGGTGGAGGTCGCCGGGCGGGACCTGGCGTCGCTGGACGAGCGGGGCGTGCGCGCCCTGCGCGGCCGGGCCGTCGCCTACATCCCGCAGTCGCCCGCCTCGGCGCTGAACCCGGCGCTGCGGCTGCGCGTCCAGCTGCGCGAGGCGCTGCACGACGGGGATCTGTCCCCCGCGGAGGCGGACGCCCGGGTGCGCGAGGTGCTGCGGGAGGTGGCGCTGCCCGACGACGACGTCTTCCTCAGGCGGTACCCGCACCAGCTCTCGGGCGGGCAGCAGCAGCGGGTGGCGATCGCGATGGCCTTCGTGGGCCGCCCGGACGTGATCGTCATGGACGAGCCGACCACCGGCCTGGACGTGACGACGCAGAAGCACGTGCTGGACACCGTGCGGCGGATGACCCGCGAGTACGGCACGGCCGGGATCTACATCAGCCACGACATGGCGGTGGTCGCCGAGCTGGCGGACGCGGTCGCGGTGATGTACCGGGGCGAGCTGGTCGAGCACGGGCCGACCGGCGACGTGCTGTCGGCGCCTCGGCACGAGTACACCCGGGCGCTGCTGGCGGCGGTCCCGCGGATGCGCACGGACGCGCCCGAGGCCGAGCGCGGCGGCGAGCTGCTGCGGGTGTCGGGGCTGTCCGCCGGGTACGGGCGCACGCGGGTGCTGGAGGACATCGACCTGTCGGTGGCCCGCGGGGAGTGCACGGCCCTGGTGGGCGAGTCCGGGTCGGGCAAGACGACCCTGTCCCGGACGGTGGCCGGGCTGCACCGGGGCGCCGTGGGCGAGGTGCTGTTCGACGGCGCCCCGCTGCCGCTGTCCGGCCGCCGGCGCACCGCGGAGCAGCGCCGCCGCATCCAGTACATCTTCCAGAACCCGTACGAGGCGCTCAACCCGCGCAAGCGGGTGCGGGAGCTGATCCTGGGCCCCTACCGGCACCTGGCGGGCCGCCCCGGCGACCCCGACCGGGTGGTCACCGAGGCGCTGGAGCGGGCCGCGCTCCCGGCGTCCTACGCCGACCGGTTCCCCGAGCAGCTCAGCGGCGGCGAGCGGCAGCGGGTGTGCATCGCCCGCGCGGTGGCGACCGGTCCCGACCTGCTGGTGTGCGACGAGGTCACCTCGGCCCTGGACGTGTCGGTGCAGGCGGAGATCGTGTCACTGCTGCGCGGGCTCCAGGACGAGGGGATGGCGCTGCTGTTCGTCACCCACAACATCGCCCTGGTGTCGAACATCGCGCAGCGGGTGGCGGTGCTGGAGCGGGGCCGGATCGTGGAGTACGGGCCGGTGGGCCGGGTGATGTCGGAGCCGCGCCACGAGTACACGCGGGCGCTGCTGGCCGACACGCCGGACTTCGCCCCGGAGGCGGGGGCGGCCGCCGAGTGAGCGCCGGTGCCCGGGGCGGGTCCCCCGCCCCGG
>NZ_JBJJBV010000296.1:0-7977 GCF_045446735.1 Nocardiopsis protaetiae | reverse complement strand
GTCGGAGATGACGGCGACGTCGCAGTCCAGGCGGTCGCGGTTGGCCTTCATGAGTTCGGCGAAGTGGACGGAGCCGGACTCCTCCTCGCCCTCGACGAGGAGCTTGACGGTGACCGGCGGGGCGTCGGCGCCGGAGGCGGCCAGGGCGGCGCGCAGGCCCAGGGTGTGGAAGAGGACCTGGCCCTTGTCGTCGGAGGCGCCGCGGCCGTACAGGGAGGTGCCGCGCTCGGTGGGGGTGAAGGGCGGGGTGTCCCACTCCTCGATCGGGTCGACGGGCTGCACGTCGTGGTGGCCGTAGACGAGGACGGTGGGGGCGCCGGGGTCGGCGGCGGGCCACTCGGCGAACACGGCGGGCAGGCCCGGGGTCTCCCAGACCTCGACGGTGGGGAAGCCGGTGGCGGTGAGGTGGTCGGCCAGCCAGCGGGCGGAGCGGCGCACGTCGTCGTGGTGACCGGGATCCGCGGAGATCGAGGGGATCGCCAGCCACTCCTTGAGGGAGGAGAGGAACTCGTCCCGGTGGGCCTCGATGTAGGTGCGTACGTCCATCTTCGTGTCCTCGTTTCGACGTCCTTGTCGTTTCCGACCTTAGACCTGGCCGGACGTACCGGCGCCCGCCGGGAGCCGGTCGCGGACGGACCGGCCCGGCGGGCGCGGGCGGCACGGCCGGTCAGCCGCCGGTGGCCGCCTCCCAGGCGTCGAGGTAGGCCGGCAGCTCGGCGTCGACGACCTCCCAGTCGGGTTCGAAGACCGTGACGCCCTCCAGCAGCGCCGCCAGCTCCTCGGCCTCCGCGCCCTCCGGTTCGACGTCGCCGCGCGCCGGGAAGCCGCCCGCCACCGGGGACACCCGCCGCTGGGCGCTCTCGCTGAGCAGGAAGTCGATGAGGGCGCGGCCGTTGTCGGCGTTGGGCGCCCCGGTGAGCAGGCCCGCCGTGTAGGGCAGGGCGAACGTGGTGGGGGCGCCGCCCGCCTCCACCGCCGGGAACCAGATGCCGATGTTGGGCATGGTGCGGGACTGGGCGTAGTTCATCTGCACGTCGCCGTTGGCCACCAGCAGCTCGCCCTTGTCGACCTTGGGCCCCAGGGCGCCGGTGGAGGAGGACGGGCCGACGTTGTTGGCCTGGAGTTCGCCCAGGTAGTCCATGGCGGGCTCCAGGCCGCCGAAGTCGTGGACCGCCTGGATGACGACGGCGGTGCCGTCCCCGGCCACCCCGGGCGTGGAGTACTGGAGCCTGCCCTCGAACCTCGGGTCGAGCAGGTCCTCCCAGGTGGCGGGCGGTTCCGGCAGTTCCTCGGTGTTGTGGATGAGGCAGAAGTAGTTGTCCACGATGGACGTCCACTTCCCGTCCGGGTCCTTGGTGCCGACGTGCTCGGCGCCCTCGGGCACGTACTCCTGGAGCAGGCCCAGGCCGTCGGCCTGCTGGATGAACGGCGGCAGGGTGACGATGACGTCGGCCTGCGGGTTGGACTCCTCCCGGGCGGCGCGCTGCACCATCTCGCCGGAGCCGCCCTCCACGTACTGGACGGAGATGCCGGTCTCGGCCTCGAACTCGGCGAAGAGCTCGTCGTACCAGCCGGTGCCCTCCTCGTTGCGCAGGCCGTCGGCGGAGTAGACGGTGACGGTGGGGCCGGCCTCGGCGGCGCCGCAGGCGGTCAGGCCCGCGGCCAGGCCCAGGGCCAGGGTGGCGGCGACGGCCGCACGGATACGGGTGGTCATGGTGAACCTCTCGGTCGGGGGATCTCAGCGGAACGCCGCCCGGGTGCGGACCCGGGACAGCAGCAGGAGGACGGCCAGGGTGGCGGCCATCAGGACGAGGGCGGAGGCGGCCCCGGCGAAGAGCGCGCCCCGGTCGGTGGCGGCGAAGATGCGCACCGGGAGCGGCAGCCAGGACGGCGGGTAGAGCATCATCGTGGCGCTCAGCTCGCCCATGGACAGGGCGAAGCAGAGCCCGGCGGCGGCGCTCAGCGAGGGCAGCAGCAGCGGCAGGCGCACCCGCAGCAGGACCCGCAGCGGCCGGGCACCCAGGGAGGCGGCCATCTGCGCGTACACCGGGTCCAGCCGGGTGAGCGCCGCCGACACCGACTGGTAGGCGAACGCGGTGACCAGCACGGTGTGGGCGACGATGACGATCGTCTGCGTGCCGTTGAGCAGCAGCGGCGGGCGGCTGAACGCCACCAGCAGGGCCAGGCCCACCACCACGGTCGGCACCGCGACGGGCGTCATGAACAGGGCGTCCATCAGGGCGCGGCCGCGGCGGCGCAGGCCGTCGGCGGCCAGGGCCGCCCAGGTGCCCAGCACCAGCGCCAGCGCGCTCGCGACGGCGGCGGTGGCCAGGCTGACCCGCAGGGCCTCCAGGTTCGGCCCGCCCAGCGCCCCGGCGACGTGGTGCGCGGTCGGTCCCGAGGGCAGCACCCCGCTCCAGGAGGTGGAGAACGCGGCGACGGCGATGACCCCGAGCGGCAGCAGGAACAGCGGCGCGACGACCAGGGCGAACAGCGCCCACACGGTCAGGCGGGCGGCGCGGCTATGCACGAGCACGGTCGGCACCTCCCCCCAGGCGGGCGGTGAGGGCCCGGTAGACGAGGTAGAGGGAGACCGACAGGGCCGCGTTGACCACGGCGACCACGCAGGCGGTGGTGTAGTCCGCGCGCAGGATCGCCGAGCTGTAGACGAGCATCGGCAGGGTGACGACGTCCTTGGCGCCGGTGAACAGCACGATCGCGAACTCGTTCAGGCACAGCACCAGGACCAGCGCTCCCCCGGCGGCCAGGGCGGGCAGCGCCTCGGGCAGGATCACCGACCGCACCACCCGCAGCGGGCGGGCGCCCAGGGAGGAGGCGACCTCCAGGCGGGCGGTGTCGATCTGCCCGAACGCGGCCAGCAGCGGGCGCATGACGAACGGGGTGAAGTAGGTGACCTCGGCCAGGATCACGCCCCACGGGGTGGCCAGGAACCGGAAGGGCCCCTGGTCGGCGCCGGTGACGTCGGTCCACAGGCCGTTGGCCATGCCGACGGTGCCGTAGACGAACAGCAGCGCCAGGGTGATGAGGAAGGACGGGAAGGAGAGGTAGGTCTCGATGAACCGGGCGGTGGCCCCGCTGCCGGGGAACGGCACGAACGCCACCACCAGGGCGAGCAGGAAGCCCAGGACCAGGCAGCCGGCGGTGGCGGTCACCGCGATGGACACGGTGGTGCCCAGGGCCGAGCGGAAGCGGTCGGAGGCCAGCACCTCGGCGTGGTGGGCGAGGGTGAGGCCGCCCGCGGGGTCGGTGACCGACTCGGCGGCCACCAGCAGCAGCGGGTAGAGGAAGACGGCGGCGAGCAGCAGCACCGGGGGCACCGCCCACAGCAGGGCGGTGGCGCGCCGGGGCGGGCGGGCCTGCGGCGGGGCGGCGGGGCGGTCCGGGGTCCCGGGCAGGTCCGCCGCGTCCCCTGTGTTCACCGGGTCCACGGCGGCGGGGCGGGTCCGGGTCGGGTCGGCGGCGGGCGGCCCGACGGTCGCCGGGGCCCGATCGCGGGCGGGGGCCATCAGGCCGCCTCCTCGGGTTCGGGCTCCAGGAGCACGGCGTC
Organism: Nocardiopsis protaetiae; assembly: GCF_045446735.1. Lineage (NCBI taxonomy): Bacteria > Bacillati > Actinomycetota > Actinomycetes > Streptosporangiales > Nocardiopsidaceae > Nocardiopsis > Nocardiopsis protaetiae. Next base: position 4,409 of record NZ_JBJJBV010000296.1, on the reverse strand, counting down.
GGCGCGGGTGAAGCCCAGGGCGATCGGCGCGCCCGGGGCGGGCGGCTCGGCCATCTCCCGGAGTTCGGCGGTGACCGGGTGGCCGTCCACCAGGGCGGTGATCCGGTGCACGGAGCCGCGCCACTGCACGTCGGCGACCTGTCCGCGCAGCGTGTACTCGGCCCCGCCCGGCACCACCCGGTGCGGGCGCAGGCACACCCGCAGTTCGGCGCCCTCCCCCGCGCCCGCCGGGAGTTCCTCCGGGGCGGGCTCCCAGGCGGTGCCCAGGCAGTGGACCCGGCCGCCCTCCAGGCGGGCGGGCAGCAGGTTGGCGCCGCCCACGAACCGCGCGGTGAACGCGGTGCGCGGCCGGGCGTACAGCGCCCGCGGGGTGTCGTACTCGCGCAGCCGGGCCCGGTCCAGCAGCGCCACCCGGTCGGCGAGGGTCAGGGCCTCGCTCTGGTCGTGGGTGACGTAGAGGACGGTGACGTCGGGCAGCTCCCGGTGCAGGCGGGCCAGCTCACCGAGCATGTCCGAGCGCAGCCGGGCGTCCAGCGCCGACAGCGGTTCGTCCAGCAGCAGCACCTTGGGGCGGATGGCCAGGGCGCGGGCGATCGCCACCCGCTGCTGCTGGCCGCCGGAGAGTTCGCGCGGGTGGCGGCGGGCGTAGCCGGTCATGCCGGTCATCTCCAGCGCCCCGGCGACCCGGCCGGGGATCTCCCGGCGCGGGGTGCCCTGCGCCTTGAGCCCGAAGGCGACGTTCTGGTCGACGCGCAGGTGCGGGAACAGGGCGTAGCTCTGCACCACCATCCCCACGCCCCGGGCGTAGGGCGGCAGGTCGGTGACGTCGCGGCCGCCGAGCAGCACCCGGCCCGAGGCGGGGCGGACGAACCCGGCGACGGCGCGCAGGGCGGTGGTCTTGCCCGACCCGGAGGGCCCCAGCAGGGCGGTGAACTCCCCGGGCTCGACGGTCAGGTCCAGGTCGTCCAGGACGACGGTGTCTCCGTAGGCGACGCTGACGCGGTCGAAGCGGATGCCCACGGGTCAGCCCTCCCCGGGGGCCAGGAGCGCGGGCAGGCCGTCCACTCCGGGCAGGACGTGGGCGGCACCGGCGGCGCGCAGGGTGTCGGCGCCGTGGGCGCCGGTGAGCACCCCGGCGACCAGGCCCGCCCCGGCGTTGATCCCGCTGCGCACGTCCGATGCGGTGTCGCCGACGACGGCGACGGCGGCCATCGAGGAGACCCGGGCGCGCAGGGCGGCGGTGAGGACCATGTCCGGGTGGGGGCGGCCGCGGCCGCCCGTGTCGGCCGGGCACAGCACCAGGTCGGCCAGGCCGGTCCAGCCCAGGGCGCGCAGGATGCGCTCCTGGGTGTCGCGGCCGAACCCGGTGGTCAGGGCGACGGTGCGGCCCTGGGCGCGCAGGCGGCGCAGGGTGTCCTCGGCGCCGGGCAGCGGCGCGCACAGGCCGTCGTCGACCAGGCGGGCGTAGGCGTCCTCGAAGGCCCGGTTGGCCGCCCGGGCGCGGTCCTCGTCGCCGCCGGTGAGGTGGCGGAACACGGTGATCTTGGACTCGCCCATGGTGGCGCGGACGTATTCGAGGTCGGCGGCGGTGTGTCCGGGCAGGGCGGCGGCGAAGGCGCGTTCCACCAGGCCGTCGTCGGCGACGGTGGTGCCGGCCATGTCGAGGGTGACGAGTTCGATTTCCGTGGTGGGGGTCATGACCATCCCAGTTCGTCGGCGGTGGTCTCGGCGATCGCCGGGGAGCAGGTCATGCCGCGCCCCCCGGGACCGGTGACGAGGTGGACGCCGTCGGCGGCGGCGGCGCGGTGGACGATCGCGGCGGGGTCCAGGCACTGGGCGTAGACCCCGGCCCAGCGGCGGCGGATCGGCGGCATCGGCCGGCCGAGCAGGCGGGTGACGACCCCGGTGAGGTGGTCGTAGGGGTCCTCGGCGGTGTCGAAGGAGAAGGGGGCGTCGTACTCGTGGGTGTCGCCGATGGTGAGCGAGCCGTCGGCGCGCTGGACCATGAGCAGCTGCATCGCGTGTTCGGCGGGGACGGGGCCCTGCGGCTGGGCGGCGTTGAGGGCGTCCAGCTCCGGGCCGCGGTAGGCGGGGTAGTAGCGGAAGCTGTCGCCGTCGGCCACGGAGGTGGTGAGGGCCTCCCCCAGCGGCGCGGTCTGCGCCATCTGGAGGCGGACCCGGCGCACCGGCAGGTCCGGGACGAGTTCGCGCACCAGGCCGCCCAGCCAGGCGCCGGTGCACAGGACGACGGTGTCGCCGCGGTGGACCTCGCCGCGGTCGTCGCGGACGGCGGCCGGTCCGGCCAGGTCGCGGACCTCGCGGCCGGTCAGCAGGGTGTAGCGGCCGCTGCGGGCCAGCTCGGCCTGGAGGGCGGCCTGGGCGGTACGGGGTTCGACCTGGGCGTCGCGGCGGCACCACAGGGCGCCCAGCAGGTCGCCGCGCAGGGCGGGGTTGACCTCGCGGACGCGGGCGGGGTCGAGGAGTTCGTAACCGCGTTCGGCGGCCTGGGGGCCCACGGCGGCGGCCTCGGCGACGGCCAGTTCGTGTTCGGTGGCGGCGACGGTCAGGGAGCCGGAGGGCCGGAAGCCCAGGGTGGGAACGCGTTCGGCGATCTCCTCCCACAGCAGGCGGGAGCGCTGTGCGGCGGCCAGCTCCGCGCCGGGGGCGCGGCCGCCGACCCAGACCAGGCCGAAGTTACGGACCGAGGCGCCGCGGGCGGCGTCCTCGCGTTCGATGTGGACGACCTCGTGGCCGCGGGAGACGGCCTGCCAGGCGTGCATGGTGCCCAGGACTCCGGCACCGACGATGATCACTCGCATGGCCACGAGCGTGGTCGGCGCGGGTGGAGCGGACCGAGCAGGGCGGAGACGGGCCGGTGAACCGGCGCGAAACTTTGGACTAGACCCGTTATCTTTTCGTGATGAAAAAGCGGGGCGGAGGCCCCGTGCGCGTCAGCGGCCGTCGCCGGACAGGTGCGCGCTGAAGCTGAACCGGTCCCCCCGGTACAGCGACCGCACCCGCTCGAACGGCCGCCCCTCCCCGTCCCGGGAGACCCGGTGGATGAGCAGCATCGGCAGCGCCGGCGGGGTGCCGATGAGCAGCGCCTCCCGGGGGGTGGCCAGCACCGTCTCCAGGCGTTCGTCCGCGTCGCCGAACACGATGCCGACCTTCTCCGCGAGGTAGCCGTAGAAGGTGGAGTCGGGGTCGAACTCGGAGTCCAGCCCAGGCACCCGGGACACCGGGATGTAGGTCGACTCCAGGCCCACCCGCTCGTCGTCGGCGAGCAGCACGCGCTCCATGTGCCAGACGGGTTCGCCCGCCGTGAGGTCCAGCTCCCCGGCCAGGCCCTCGGGGCAGGGCCAGCTGCGCAGCTCCACCAGGGTCCGGCCCGGGCGCAGGCCCTGGCGGCGGACGCCCTCGGTGTAGCTGGCCAGGGACAGCGGCTGCTCCAGCTTGGGTCCGGCCACCACCGTGCCCCGGCCGCGGCGGCGCAGCCTGCCCTCCAGCAGCAGGTCGCGCAGCGCCTGGCGGACGGTCTCGCGGGCGGCGCCGAAGCGTTCGGCGAGCTCCCGCTCGGTGGGCACCGCCTGGCCCACCGCCAGCCCGTCGACCAGCTCCGTCAGGCGGATCCGGACGGCGTAGTACTTGGGCACCCGGCCGTGCTCGGGCACACCGGCCCGGACGGGGGCGCCGCTGTCCTGGGGGATTCCTGGGCTCGGCACGCAGGACATTGTCCACGATCGGGATGAACGGGCCGCCAACAGCGCGCGGAGGGAACCTTTTCGGCACCATGGGACTCACAGGACGGGGAGGGAACCACCCGCCCCACCGATGGGAGGCACCACGTGAGCATCACCCCCTCCGAGGCGATCATCGCCCGGTTCAACGAGCTGTTCGACGTGCTCGACACCGACGGGGACAAGCACGCCACCTGGGCGGACTACCAGCGGTTGGTGGACCGGTACATCACCGGGTACACGCTGGACCCGACCGAGCCCAAGGCGCACGCGATCGAGACGGCCTACCGGTCGCTGTGGGACCAGCTGGTGCGGCACTCCGGCGCCCAGGACCGGCTGGAGCGGCAGGAGTTCATCGCGGCCATGCACGCGGCGTCGGAGGACCGCAGCCGGTTCAACGCCGCCGAGGCGGTGGCCGAGGCCGTGTTCGACCTGCTGGACGAGGACGGCGACGGGCGGATCAGCCTGGAGGAGTTCCTCGTGTACGCGGCGGCGCTGGGCGCGGCCGAGGGCGACGCCCGCACCCGGTTCGAGCACGTGGACACGGACGGGGACGTGCACATCAGCCGGGAGGAGTTCGTGCTGTCGGCGCGGGAGTTCCTGTTCGGCGAGGACACCCGGTCCCCGGGCGGGTTCGTCTTCGGCGTGGTCTGAAAGCCCCGCACGCGGGGG
>NZ_JBJJBV010000295.1:0-7940 GCF_045446735.1 Nocardiopsis protaetiae | reverse complement strand
CCCGGAAGGGCCGGATCTACGTCGAGGGCGCCCACGACGCCGAGCTCGTCGAGAAGGTGTGGGGGCACGACCTGCGCGTGGAGGGGGTGGCCGTCGAGTTCCTGGAGGGGGTCGACGACCTGCCCGCGATCGTGGCGGAGTTCACCCCCGGCCCGGGGCGGCGCCTGGGGGTGCTGGTCGACCACCTGGTGCCGGGGTCCAAGGAGTCGCGGATCGCCGAACGCGTGCGGGGCGCGGACGTCCTGGTGGCGGGCCACCCCTACGTGGACGTGTGGCAGGCGGTGCGCCCTGCCGTGGTGGGCGTCCGCGCCTGGCCCGAGGTGCCCAGGGGGGTCCCCTGGAAGGAGGGGGTCCTGGAGGCGCTGGGCTGGCGGATGAGCACGGGTGAGGCGTGGCGCCGGATCCTGGGGTCTGTGCGTACCTATGCTGACCTGGAGCCGTCCCTGTCGGGTCGGGTGGAGGAACTGATCGACTTCGTCACCGGCCCGCACGGCCCCTGACCCCCCTTGCGCCTAGGATTTGAACCGGACACGAGGCCCGGTTTCTGCCTCCGGTCGTCGGTACAGCCCGGTAGACACGAGATAGCGCCCCTCACCAGCGGAGCCAAGGAAGAGCATGAGCGAGACCCCGACGAACCCCCCGTCCCCGGAGGACCCGAACCAGGGTCCGCCCTCCGGCGAGCAGGTGCCGCCCCAGGGCCACGAACACCAGGGCGGGCAGGCACAGCAGGCACAGCCGCAGTACGGTGAGCAGCCGCAGGCCCCGTCCCCCTACTCTCCCGAGTACGGGCAGCGGCACGGTGGTCAGCAGTACGGCGGCCAGGCGCAGCCGCCGTCCGGTGGCCAGCCGGGCTACGGCCAGTACGGCGAGCAGTACGGTCAGCCCTCCGGCGCACAGCCCGGCTATGGGCAGCAGGGTTACGAACAGCACGGCGCGCAGCCCTCCGGCGGGCAGGACCAGCCGCAGGGCTATGGGCAGCACGGCGGCCAGGCGCAGCCGCCGTCCGGTGGACAGCCCGCCTACGGTCAGCCGTCCGGCGCGCAGCCGGGCTACGGCCAGCCTTCGGGCGCCCAGCAGGGTTACGGCCAGCATGGTGAGCAGTACGGCGGCCAGCCCCAGCAGGCACAGCCGCAGTACGGCGAGCAGCCGTCCGGCGGGCAGCAGGGTTACGGTCAGCAGGGCGGCCAGCCCTCCGGCGCCCAGCCCGCCTACGGGCAGCCTTCGGGGGGCCAGCCCTCCTACGGCCAGCCCTCCGGCGGGCAGCCGGGGCACGAGCAATACGGCGGCCAGCCCCAGCAGGCGCAGCCGCAGTACGGACAGCCCCAGCAGCCCCCGGCGCAGTACGGCCAGGGCCAGCCCGGCTTCGCTCCGGCGCCCGGCGCCCAGCCCTACGGGCAGCAGCCCCAGCAGGCGCAGTACGGCGACCAGGGCCGGTACGGCCAGCAGCCCCAGGCCCCGCAAACGCAGTACGGTGTCCCTCAGGGACAGCCCCAGCAGCCTCACCAGGGGCAGCAGGCGCAGCCGCAGTACGGACAGCCGCAACCCGGTGTCCCCGGCGCCACGGCGGCCCAGGGCGGCGACAACGAGGTCCTGGTCGCGATGCTCGCCCACCTGTCCGGCTTCATCATCGCCTGCCTGGGCTGGATCCCCCCGCTGGCGATCTACTTCGCCAAGCGCAATACTTCGCCGTACGTGCGCCACCACGCCTCCGAGGCGGCGAACTTCCAGATCACGCTGCTCATCCCGTACATCTTCGCCGGGGTGGTCTTCATCGGTCTGGGTATCTTCTTCCCGATCCTGTCGTGGATCGGTTCCCTCCTGATCGCCCTGATCTGGATCGTTTCGATCGTGTTCGGCGTCCTAGGTGCTAACGGAGCCAACAAGGGAGCGTGGTACCGCTACCCGATCAGCATCCGTCTGCTCAAGTGACCGACCGCACGCACGAACGCACCCGTCCCTAAGGAACCCGACATGTCGTATCCCAACACTCCACCGCCGGAAGACCCCTACGGCCAGAACCCGCAGCAGGGCGGCCAGGGCCAGTCCGGTGGCTACCCGGCCCCCGGTCAGCAGAACCCCTCCGGCGGCTACCCGCCCCCGGGGCAGCAGAACCCCTCGGGCGGCTACCCCGCCCCCGGTTACCAGGACCCGGGCCAGCAGCAGCCCGGCTATCAGAACCCCGGCTACCAGGACCCCTCCGGCGGCTACCCGCCGCCCGGTGCCCAGCAGCCCGGCGGCTACCCGCCCCCGGGCGGGTACCAGGACCAGACCGGCGGCTACCAGGCGGCCGGCTACCCGCAGGGCGGCTACGGCGCCCAGCAGCCGGGTTCGGCCACGGGCGCCCCGCCCAGCGCGGACGAGCGGCAGTTCGGCCTGTTCGCCCACCTGGGCGGCGGCCTGCTCGGCTTCATCGTCCCGTTGATCATCTACTTGATCAAGCGCGACGAGTCGCCCTTCGTCCGCGACCAGTCGGCGCAGGCGCTCAACTTCCAGCTGCTGATCCTCATCGGCTACGTGGTCTCCTGGGTCCTGATGTTCGTCTTCATCGGGGCCATCACCTGGTTCCTGTGCTGGGTCGCCGCCGTCGTCTTCGGCATCCTGGGCGGCGTGGCCGCCAACAAGGGCGAGTGGTACCGCTACCCGTTCAACGTCTCCTGGATCAAGTAGCGGCCTGATCCGCGAACGCCGCGAGGGGCCCGGTCGTCGGACCGGGCCCCTCGTCGTGTGTGCGGGGTGGGTTCGGGCGCCCGCGCGAGCGTGCGCCCGGCTCAGGTGAGGTCGCGGACCACCGCGTCGGCCAGCAGCCGCCCCCGGCGGGTGAGCACGGCGCGGCCCGCGCGGTGCGCGTCGGCGTCCAGCAGGCCTTCGGCGACGGCGCGGGCGGCGGCCTCGCGCCCGTGGGGTTCGAGCAGTTCCAGCGGGCAGCCCTGCTCCACGCGCAGTTCCAGCAGCACCCGCTCGAAGCGGCGCTCCTCGGCGGTGAGCGCCTCGCGGGCCTGGGCGGGGCTGGAGCCCTGGGCCAGGCGGGCGGCGTAGGCGGCCGGGTGCTTGACGTTCCACCAGCGGGTGCCGCCCACGTGGCCGTGCGCGCCGGGGCCCACGCCCCACCAGTGGGCGCCGGTCCAGTAGAGCATGTTGTGCCTGCTGCGGCCCTGGGGGGTGCGCGCCCAGTTGGACACCTCGTAGGGGGCGAACCCGGCCCCGGCGAGCACCGTGTCGGCCATGAGGTAGCGGTCGGCCATGGTGTCGTCGTCGGGTTCGGCCAGCTCGCCGCGGCGCACCCGGGCGGCCAGGCGGGTGCCCTCCTCCACGATGAGGGAGTAGGCGGAGACGTGGTCGGGTCCGGCGGCCACGGCGGCCTCCAGGGAGGCCCGCCAGTCGTCGTCGCTCTCGCCGGGGGTGCCGTAGATGAGGTCGAGGTTGACGTGCTCGAACCCGGCCTCGCGGGCCCAGGCCACGCACTGCTCGGGGCGGCCGGGGGTGTGGCCGCGCTCCAGGACGCGCAGGACGTGCGCGCGGGCGCTCTGCATGCCGAACGACACCCGGGTGAACCCGGCCTCGCGCAGGCGGGCCAGGTACTCGGGGGTGACGGTCTCGGGGTTGGCCTCGGTGGTGACCTCCGCGCCGGGTTCGAGGCCGAACCGGTCGGCGATGGCGGCGAGGATGCGGCCCAGGTCCTCGGCGGCCAGCAGGGTGGGGGTGCCCCCGCCCACGAACACGGTGCTCACCTGGGGCCGGGGGCCGGTCAGGACCCGGTCGGCCAGGGCGATCTCGGCGATGGCCTGGTCGGCGTAGGTGTCGCGGGAGGCGACCGCCGTTCCGTCGCGGGAGACGAGCTCCTCGGCGGTGTAGGTGTTGAAGTCGCAGTAGCCGCAGCGGGTGACGCAGAAGGGCACGTGGACGTAGAACCCGAGCGGCCGGTCGCCGAGTTCGGCGAGGGAGGCCTCCGGCAGGTCGCCGGTGCGCGGTACGGGTTCGCCGTCGAGGGCAACGGAAGGCATGTACCCAGTGTCACCGACCCGCGTGTGTGCCCGGTCCGCCCCGGCGGGCCGGGAGATCCCGCTCACAGGGGCGGGCGTCCGGGGGCTGTGACCAGGGCGCGCGCCGAACGTCCCGAACCGCCGGGACCGACGGCGGCGGGACCGGTCCGACGGACCCTCCGCACGGCGGGGCGCAGGGGGTTGTCTTGTTAGTGGAAGAAGCCGTTCAGGCCCCCGCCGAAAGGACACGAGATGTCCGACGCGACACTCCCCCGGACCATCCCCGACAACGACACCCCCCTCATCGGTTCCCCCGCCGCCCGGTACGTGTTCGCGCTGACCCGGCTCGCCATCGGCTGGACCTTCCTGTGGGCCTTCGTGGACAAGCTCTTCGGCCTGGGGTTCGCCACCCCGGCGGAGGGGGCCTGGATCGCCGGGGGCAGCCCCACGGCCGGGTTCCTCGGCAACGCCGTCAGCGGCCCGCTGGCCGGGGTCTTCGGCTCCTTCGCGGGCGCGACCTGGGCTGACGCGCTGTTCATGATCGGCCTGGCCGGGATCGGCGCGGCCCTGCTGCTGGGAGTGGGCGAGCGGGTCGCCGCCGCCTCCGGCGCCCTGCTGCTGGTGCTCATGTGGGCGGCGGTGCTGCCGCCCGCCAACAACCCGTTCATGGACGACCACATCGTCATGGCCCTGATCCTGGTGGGGCTGGCGCTGGTCCGGTCGGCCGACACCCTGGGGCTGGGCCGGTGGTGGGGCGGCACCGCCCTGGTCCGCCGGTTCCCGGCGCTGCGCTGACCGCCCCCTGAAGCAGGCCCCTCCCGCTCCGCCCTGGGAGGGGCCTCCCCGCGTTCCCGGGGCGGCCACAGTGCACCACCGGCCCCGGAGCACGGCGGCCCGCGCCTGTCGGGCGTCCGGCCACGCCCCTCACCCACGCGCCGACGGGCGAGCGCCTGCCACCCCTGGCCCTCACCCACGGGCAGGCGAAAGCGGTATCCGTCAGGGACCGATCCCGGCGCTTCGCGCGCCCGCCTCCACGGGCGGGGGCCGGAGCGCCGTGCCCGCCCCGGCGGCCGGGCCCGACAGCGCGGAGGGTCCACACCTCGGGGCCCGGTGCCTGTGGCACCGGGCCCCGGGGGTCAGGTTTCTAGAGAGCGGAGCCCTGGACGGCCGCGTCGTCGCGGGTGCGGGCGCTGCCCGACCCGGCGCCGGGGGCGATGCCGGTGGAGCCGCGCACGACCAGTTCGGGGCCGAACACGAACTCGGTGTGGGAGACGGGGTGTCCGGCGATCTCGTCGCACAGCGCCCGGGCGGCGGCCAGCGCCATGGCGTGCACCGGCTGGCGCACGGTGGTCAGCGGCGGGTCGGTGAACGCGATGAGCTGGGAGTCGTCGTAGCCCACCACGGAGAAGTCGCGGGGGACGCGCAGCCCGCGCTGGCGGGCCGCCCGGATGGCGCCCAGCGCCATCATGTCGGAGCCGCACACCATCGCGGTGACGCCGCGGTCGATGAGCCGGGTGGCGGCGGCGTGGCCGCCCTCCACGCCGAACAGCGACAGCTCCACCAGGTCGGACCCGTCCAGGCCGTGGTCGCGCAGCGCCGCGTGGTAGCCCTCCAGCTTGCGGCGCACCGGGACGTAGCGCTCGGGGCCGCTGGTGAACCCGATGCGGGTGTGCCCCAGGGCGACGAGGTGGTCGACGGCCAGGCGTCCGGCCTCGCGGTCGTCGCAGGAGATGAACGCCGCCGGGATCTCCTGGGCGAACCCGTTGACCAGGACGATGGGCAGCCGCCGGGAGACGAGGGAGCGGTAGCGCTCGTGGGAGGCGGTGGTGTCGGCGTGTTTGCCCGAGACGAAGAGGATCCCCGAGACGTTGCGCTCCAGGAGGAGCTCGACGTACTCGTCCTCCGTTATTCCGCCGGGGGTCTGCGTGCACAGGACGGGCGTGTAGCCGCGCTGGGCCAGCGCCCCCTCGGCCGCCTGGGCGAACATCGGGAAGACGGGGTTGTCCAGTTCGGGGATGACCATGCCCACGAGCCCGGCGGAGCGCTGGCGCAGCCGGGCGGGGCGTTCGTATCCGAGAACGTCCAGCGCGGTCAGGACGGCCTTGCGGGTTTCGCTGCCAACGCCCGGTTTGTCGTTGAGCACCCGCGAGACGGTCGCCTCGCTGACACCTGCGTGCCGCGCGATGTCGGCAAGTCGTGGACCCATGGGGGCAACTCTAGTCGAGATGGCCGTCACATGGTTGAAAGTTGGCGGTAACCTTGCGCAAGAACTTGCAGCCACCGACCGGGAAGGACCCCCATGATGACCTCTGAGTCGCACTGGTGGCGCGACGCGGCCATCTACCAGATCTATGTCCGCAGCTTCGCCGACGCGAACGGCGACGGCGAGGGCGACCTCGCCGGCATCCGCGAGCGCCTACCCCACCTGGCCGAACTCGGCGTGGACGCGATCTGGTTGACCCCCTTCTACGTGTCCCCGCTGGCCGACGGCGGCTACGACGTGGCGGACTACCGCGACGTCGACCCCCGGTTCGGCACCCTCGGGGACTTCGACGCGCTGCTGGAGGCGGCGCACGGCCTGGGAATCCGCGTGATCATCGACGTGGTCCCCAACCACACCTCCTCCGCGCACCGGTGGTTCCGCGAGGCCGTGGCGGCCGAGCCCGGCGACCCCGCCCGCTCCCGGTACATCTTCCGGGACGGCAAGGGCCCCGACGGCGAGCAGCCGCCCAACAACTGGAAGTCGATCTTCGGCGGGGCGGCCTGGACCCGGCTCAAGCGCCCGGACGGCACCCCCGAGCAGTGGTACCTGCACCTGTTCGACGCCGAGCAGCCCGACCTGGACTGGACGGACCAGGAGGTGCACGACGAGTTCGACGACGTGCTGCGCTTCTGGCTGGACCGGGGCGTGGACGGGTTCCGCATCGACGTCGCGCACGGCATGGTCAAGGACCCGGCGCTGCCCGACATCGCCGAGGACGCCAAGGCGGACCTGCTCGACGGCAGCACCTCGCTGCCGTACTTCGACCAGGACGGCGTGCACGACATCTACCGGCGCTGGGCGGCGATCGCCGCCTCCTACCCGGGCGAGCGCACGATGGTCGCCGAGGCGTGGGTGGAGGACGCCGCGCGGGTGGCCCGCTACCTGCGGCCCGACGAGCTGCACCAGGCGTTCAACTTCGAGTACCTGACCGCCCCGTGGGACGCGGCGCGGCTGCGCGAGGTGATCGACGGCTCCCTGGCGGCCAACGGCGCCGTGGGCGCGACCACCACGTGGGTGCTGTCCAACCACGATGTGACCCGCCACGTCACCCGGTTCGGCGGCGGGGAGCAGGGGCTGCGCCGGGCGCGGGCGGCCACGCTGCTGATGCTGGCGCTGCCCGGCTCGGTGTACCTGTACCAGGGCGAGGAGCTGGGCCTGCCGGAGGTCACCGACCTGCCGGAGGACGCGCTCCAGGACCCGACCTGGGAGCGTTCGGGCCGCACCGAGCGGGGCCGCGACGGCTGCCGGGTGCCGCTGCCGTGGGAGGCGGGCGAGGCGCCGTTCGGGTTCGGTCCCGCGGGTTCCACCCCGTGGCTGCCGGTGCCGCAGGGCTGGGGCGCGCTGGCGCGCGACGCCCAGCGCGGGGTGGAGGGCTCCACGCTGGAGCTGTACACCCGGGCGCTGGGGCTGCGCAGGGAGCTGGAGGCGCTCGGCGACGGGGCGATGACCTGGCTGGACGCCCCCGAGGGCGTGCTGTTCTTCGAGCGCGAGCCGGGTGTGCGGGTGGCGGTCAACCTCGGCGCGGAGCCGGCGGAGGTGGCCACCGGCGGCGAGGTGCTGCTGGCCAGCGGTGCGGTCGCCGCCCCGGCCGGGGGTGTGCTGTCCCTGCCGGGTGAGACCGCGGTGTGGCTGCGCGCCTGATCCGTTCGCGGCAGGACTGCTCCGTTCATGGAGTGCACCGGCGGCCGGGCGTCCTC
>NZ_JBJJBV010000294.1:0-8016 GCF_045446735.1 Nocardiopsis protaetiae | reverse complement strand
CCCCCTGTGCCACGCTGTGCCCATGGAAACCGAACGGGCGCTCGACGCCGACCTCGACATCCTCCGGGCGGCCTTCGCCGCCGACGTCCGCCTCGCACCCCTGGGCTGGGACGCGGTCCGGGCCTTCGAGGCCGAGCACGGCATCACCCTGCCCGAGCCCTACCGCACCTTCGTCGCCGAGATCGCCGACGGCTCCCCCGCGGGCCCGCCCTACCACGGCCTGCTCCCCCTGGACGAGGTCCCCGTCGGCCGGGAGGACACCGGGCCCCTCTCCCCCGGGGACCCCTTCCCCCTGACCGGGATGTGGGTGTGGGAGGACGACGACGAGGAGCCCGACCCCGAGACCCTCAAGACCGTTTTCAACCACGGCTCCATCGTGCTCGGCACCGACGGCTCCGGCATGGACTGGCACCTCGTCGTCACCGGCCCGCAGCGCGGCCATGTCTGGCAGCTCACCGGCGAGGGCGCGGGCCCCTCGGGCCCGGGGTCCGGGTTCACCGCCGTCGAGGCCCCCGGGTTCGCCGGGTGGGTCGACCACTGGGCCCGGGGGCTCCCCTGGTTCGAGTAGGCCCCGGGGCGGATCGGCCAGGGCCCCCGGCGGGCCGGGGGTCAGCGCTGGGCGAGCGGGATGACCTCGGCGCCCGGCAGCGAGGCCACCAGCTTGCCCGGCACCCACAGCTTGGACCGGCGCAGCCCGCTGCCCACCACCACGAACGGGGTGGCCGCCACCGCCTCGTCCACCAGGACCGGCCACCCCTGCGGCAGCCCGAACGGGGTGATCCCCCCGTACTCCATCCCGGTCAGCCCGGTGGCCTCGGCCATCGGAGCGAACGACGCCTTGCGCGCGCCCAGGTGGCGGCGGACCACGCCGTTGACGTCGGCCCGGTCGGTGGCCAGCACCATGCACGCCGCGTAGGTGGTCTCGCCGCCGCGCTTGGCCGCCACCACCACGCAGTTGGCGCTGGTCTCCAGCGTCAGCCCGTAGTGGGCGCAGAAGGCCGCGGTGTCCGCCAGGTCCGGGTCGATCGGCGCGACCCGCACCTCGGCGTGGCCCCGTACGGCCTCCCGGACCGGGGCGGCCATGAGCTCCTCCTGCTCGCCGGCGTCCACCCAGTTCAACGACACGGACATGGGAATGCTCCTTGTTTCGTGTTCCGGACGGCCCCAGCCTAGAGACCTAGGACGCGGAGTGCCGCCGCAGGATGTCCAGGGCGAGCCCGGCCAGGTCGTCGGCGCGGTACCCGGGCCACCCGTGCACCGCCGACAGGTATCCCGCCGGAATGCCCGAGGCGCCCCACAGGGCACCGGCCAGTGCCCCGGCGATCGACGCCACGGTGTCGGTGTCGTTGCCCGCCCGCACCGCCGCGTGCACGGCCGCCACGTACCCCTCCGGGTTGCGGGTGAGGGCCGACCAGGCCGCCTGGAGCGCGCTCAGCACGAACCCGTTGTCGGGGAACCCGTGCGGGGCCGCCTGCTCCGCCCCGTCCAGCCAGGTCTTCCACTGCCCCCGCCGGTCCTGCGGCAGCAGTTCCACCCCGGCGCGGACCCCGGCGGGCGTCCCCTCCAGCACCGCCAGGCGGATCCCCTCGCACCAGATCACGCAGGCCTCCGACGCCAGCGGGTCCCCGTGCGTCAGGCGGCTGTAGGCGTCGGCGGCCCGGGCCAGCCCCTCCGGGTCGCGCAGGTACGCCAGGGCCAGCGGTCCGGTGCGCATCAGCGACCCGTTGCCCGCGCTCGGCCTCCCCCGCGCGAACAGCCCCGCGGCGTACTCCGTCATCACCCCGGCGACCTCGGGGCGGCGGAAGGCGCCCCCGGCGCCGCTCATCACCGTCCGGGTCTGGTTGCCGATGTCGGAGGCCCCGCCGTTCGCCCACTCCAGGAAGCCGTCGGCGGTCGCGTTCAGCGCCTCGGCGGACAGCGGGTCGTCGTGGTCGCGCAGCGCGCGGGCGATGCACACCGCCATCTGGGTGTCGTCGGAGTACTCCCCCGGCGCGTACGGGCCCAGCCCGCCGCCGACCATCTCCGGCACCCGGCGCTCGGACAGGGCGGGGCCGAACTCGTAGGGCACGCCCAGCGCGTCCCCGCAGGCGGCGCCCAGCAGCACGCCCACGGCGCGGTCCTCGATGCTTCCGGTCGACGGGGTCTGCACGGCTGCCTCACAAGGGTTCGAGGGGACGGGGGACAGCGCCGACATTACCGTTCGGCCCACCGCCGCGGGGGTCGAGTGAACGAACCGATACGGACGGAAATCAGAGCCGAATTCCGGAATTCCGGACCGTACAATTCCGAACCATGGAGACCCCCACCCCCGACCCCCACTCCGGCGCGGTCCTGGACGAACGCTACGTCCTCGGCGAACGCCTCCGCAGTGATGCCTCGGGGAGCGCCTACGCGGCCCACGACCGCGCCACCGGGACCACGGTCGTCGTCACGGTCCTGCACCCCTGGCTGGTCGGCGAGGCCTCGGCCGTGCACGCCTTCCGCGGCAGGGCGCAGCACCTGGAGGCCGTCTCCCACCCGGGCCTGCCCCGGTTCCTCGACCACGGCCGCGACGGCGACCGCGTCTACGCCGTCAACGAGTACCTCCGCGGCGAGACCCTCGGCGACGTCCTGGGCGGCGCCGCCCCCCTGCACGGCCCGCACGAGGCGCTCACCGTCATCGCCTCCGTCCTGGAGGCGCTCGACGCCGCCCACGCCCAGGGGATCGTGCACGGCGCCCTGACCCCCGAGCGGGTCGTCGTCGGCGAGCACGGGGCGGCCGGCATCACCGGGTTCCCCCTGCTGTTCGACGCCGCCGAGGACGAGGCGCCCGACACCCGCACCGACGTGCGCGCGGTGGGCCTGCTCCTGCACGCGCTCATCACCGGCGAACGCGTCGCCTTCGACGAGGTGCGCCCGCTGCGCCCCTCGGCGCTGGTGGACTCCCTCCCGCCGGACCTGGACATGCTGGTCGCCAACGCGACCGACCCCAACCCGCGCTACCGCCCCCGCGACGCGGGCCAGTACCTCACCCTGGTCGAACAGGTGACGCGGTCGCTGCCCCGGCCGCTGGAGGAGGGCGGCACCGACGCCACCCGGCCCATCCCGATCGCCGCGGCCGCGCCGCCCGCCCCGCCCCGCACGCCGTTCCGGCGCCGCCTCCCCGTGCTGGCGGCCGCGGTGCTGCTGGTCGCCGCGCTGTTCGCGGTCGGGTGGGCGCTGCTCCCCGAAGAACCCGAGGTCACCCTCCCCGACCTGACGGGGGTCGGCGCCGAGGAGGCCGAGGATCGGCTGGAGTCGCTCGGCCTGGGCCTGGAGGTCCGGTTCCGCGACACCTACGACGACACCGTCGAACCGGGCGGGGTGGCCGCCAGCGACCCGGGTCCGGGCGCCGTGCTGGCCCGGGGGGAGGCGGTCCTGCTGTCGCTGTCCATCGGCCCCCGCCACGCCGTCGTTCCGGACGTGGTCGGCGGCACCGAGCACGAGGCCCGCAACCTGCTGCGCGAGGCGGGCTTCACCCGCATCGACGTCGTCCAGGAACACTCCGCCGAGCAGATGCCCGGAACCGTCCTGGCCACCGA
Source organism: Nocardiopsis protaetiae (assembly GCF_045446735.1). Lineage (NCBI taxonomy): Bacteria > Bacillati > Actinomycetota > Actinomycetes > Streptosporangiales > Nocardiopsidaceae > Nocardiopsis > Nocardiopsis protaetiae. Next base: position 4,456 of record NZ_JBJJBV010000294.1, on the reverse strand, counting down.
ACCCGCCGTGGGCGAGGAGGGCGACCGCGAGGAGGAGGTGGTCATCCGGGTCAGCGAGGGGATCCTCGTCCCCGCGCTGGACGGGATGACGGAGGAGGACGCCGTCGACGCCCTCACCCGGGTCGGCCTGGTCGCGGTGGTCGCCGAGGAGCACCACGAGACCGTCGAGGAGGGTCAGGTCAGCGGCCAGAACCCCGAACCGGGGTCGATCCTGCCCGAGGAGGGCGAGGTCGAGGTGACCGTCTCGACCGGCCCGGAGCCCGAGGAGGAGGAAGAGGACGAGGAGCCCTCGGAGTCCCCCTCGGACACGGAGCGGACCGACGACGACCGCGACGAGGAGTCCGACGGCGGCGGCAATGACAACGGCGACAACGGGAACGGCAACAACGGCGGTGGCGGCGGTGGCGGTGGCGGAGGGGACGCCGCCCCCTCCTGCTCCGCCCCCGCCTGGAGCTCCGGCACCATCTACCAGGAGGGGGACCGGGTGAGCCACAACGGCCGCGAGTACGAGTCCCGCTGGTGGAACCAGGACAACGAGCCCGGCTCCGGGGCCCTCTGGGGCCCCTGGTCCGACCGCGGCCGCTGCTGACCCCGCGCCCGCCCCGCCGCCGACCCGGCGCCGCGCCGCCGGCTACCGGAAGTCGTCGGCGTGGTCGCGCGCCCACTCCCCGAAGCCCAGCGCGGGACGTCCGAGCACCGACTCGACGTCCCGCGAGACCGCCTCGGGGCGCTCGGCCAGGGAGGCCCAGTAGGCCAGCGCCGAGTCCGCGAAGTCGGCGCCCATCAGGGCGGCGAGCTCCGCCGCGGCCTCGTCCCGCGGCTGCTCCTCCCAGCGCGCCTCCACCCCGATCGCCGCGCCGAGCAGCCGCACCTGGTCGCGCTGGGACACCGACTCCGGGCCGGTCGTCAGGTACGCCCGGCCCGCGTGCCCGTCGTCGAGCAGCGCCCGCACCGCCACGGCGGCCACGTCGCGCTCGTGCACCAGCGAGCGCCGGGCCTCCCCGTAGGGGGCCCGCACCGTGCCGGTGCGCACCTGCCCGGCCCACTGCCGGGCGTTGGCCGCCAGCCCGGTCACCCGCAGGAACGTCCACCGCGCCCCTGACTCACGGACCGCGTCCTCCACCGCGCCCCACGAACCCCGCTCCTCGGCGTCCCGCGCCCCCGCGTTCGCCGCCGACAGGTACACGACGCGCTCCACGTGCCGTGCCAGCGCCGCCGCCACCGGTCCGGCCCCGTCCGCCGTCATGAGCGGCCACACCAGGTACGCGGCGCGGGCCCCCTTCGCGGCGGCCGCCACCGCCCCCGGGTCGGTGACGTCGCCGACCACCGCCTCCACCCCGTCGGGCAGCCCGTGGTCCGCCCGGCGCACCAGGGCGCGCACGGGCACGCCCTCGGCGAGCAGCCCGGCCACCACGTGCCGCCCGGTGTTGCCCGTCGCCCCGGTCACCAGCACCGGTCGCTCCATGGTCGTTCCCCTATCGATCCCGCGGCCGGTCCGCCCGGCCCGTCGAGACCCAGCATGATTCCTCAACAAATGTTGAGGTCAACCCCCGGGCTTGACCCTGACGCGCGGGTCAGGGGTTAACCTCGCCGCCTTCCGTCACCGCACCGAAGGGGAACCCCGTGTCCGCCCTGCCCGCGACCTCCCGCGAGATCCGCCTGACCGCCCGCCCGGAGGGCGGTCTCATCGGCCCCGACCACCTCACCGTCGTCGACACCCCCGTCCCGACCCCGGCACCCGGGGAGGTCCTCGTCCGCAACCGGTTCTTCGCCGTCCACCCGGCCCTGCGCACCCTCGTCGGCGGCGTCGAGGGCGCACCCTTCCCCGCCCTGCGCCCCGGCGACACGCTCTTCGGCCCCGCCGTGGGCGAGGTCGTCGCCACCGCCGACGGCGGACCCGCCCCCGGCACCCTTGTCACCCACACACTGGGCTGGCGCGAACACGCCGCCGTCCCGGTCGCCCACCTCGCCCCGGCGGACCCCGCCCTGCCCGACGCCGCTGCCCACCTCGCCCAGGGGCCGGTCGCCTACGGCGCCCTCACCCGCGCCGCCGCCCTCCGCGAGGGCGACACCGTCCTGGTCACCGGGGGCGCGGGCGCGGTCGGGTCGATGGCCGGCCCCATCGCCCGCCTCCTGGGCGCGGGCCGGGTCATCGGCACCACCGGCTCCCCCTGGAAGGCCGAGCGCATGACCGCCGACCTCGGCTACGACGCCGTCGTCCCGCGCGGCGGCGACGGCTCCTTCGCCGACCGCCTCGCCGCGGCCGCCCCCGACGGCATCGACGTCCTCGTCGACACCGTCGGCGGCGACCAGCTGGCCGCCGCCCTGGACCTGGCCCGCGACGGCGCCCGCTTCGCCCTGGTCGGCTCCCTCTCCGGGCAGCTCGACCCCGGCACACCCGGGGTCACCGCCCCGGTCACCCTCGACGGGTTCCGCGCCGTCCTGCGCCGGGTGACCCTGCGCGGCTACAGCCCCCTGGACGACGGCCCCGCCCTGACCGCGGAGTGGAACACCCGCTTCGCCGACTGGCTCGCCCGCGGCCTGCTCGCCTTCCCCCACACCCGGATCGCGGGCATGCACCGCGCCCCCGCGGCGTTGACGGAGGTGATGTCCGGACGCTACGTGGGCGCGGTGCTCATCGAGCCCTGACGGAAGGGGGCGGCGCATGCGGATCGGCGACGCGGCCGCGGCGGCGGGCACCACACCCCGGGCCCTGCGCTTCTACGAACAGCGCGGGCTGCTGCCCCCGCCCCGGCGCACCGCCTCCGGCCAGCGCGACTACGGCCCCGAGGACGTCTCCCGCGTCCGCCTGATCCGGGACCTCCTCGACTCCGGCCTCACCGTCGCCGACCTGGCCGCCATCGCCCACCGGCTGGCCCTCCTCGACGCCCCCGACACCCCTCCCTGCCGTGGCGGCGGGGAGGGGACCGCCGTCGTCCGGCGCCGCCTGGCCGCCCTCGACGGCGAGATCGCCCGCCTCAACACCCTGCGTGAGCGGCTCGCCGACCGGACCGGCGTCCCCGGCGGGGAGGGCCCGACCCCTGGCCCGCCCCCTGCCCCACCCTCCGAATGACCCGTGTGGCTTCCCTCTACACCGGTTCGCGCCCGAATGTATGTCGGACGTACATGTGAAACGGATCACCACGGCTCTACCTTCGGGTTGGCACCCCATCCCCCAGCGCGGGCGATCGTGACCAGGCGGTGCCGACTGGAGGAAGAGAAATGCGCAAGACCCCCCTGACCGCCGCCTCCTGCGCGGTCGTCCTCGCCCTCACCGCCTGCGGCAGCCCCGGCGAGGCCGCGGGAGGGGGCGAGGACGGGCCGATCAGGGTCGGCATCGTCTACTCCGCCACCGGCCCGCTGGCCACCTACGGCGAGCAGTACAAGCAGGGCCTGGAGGCCGGCCTGGACTACGCCACTGACGGCACCATGGAGATCGACGGCCGCACCATCGAGGTCGAGTACATGGACGACGGCGGCGACCCCACCGCCGCGGTCTCCGCCGCCCGCGAGCTCATCGGCACCGGCCACGACATCATCGCCGGGTCCACCGCCTCCGGCATCGCCGTCCAGGTCGCCCCGCTGGCCGAACAGGACGACATCCTCTTCATCTCCGGCCCGGCCGCCACCGACGCCGTCACCGGCATCAACGGCAACACCTTCCGCTCCGGCCGCCAGACCTACCAGGACATCCTCACCGCGGGCAGCTTCCTGGACGACGCCGAGGGCTCCAAGGTCGTCGTGTTCGCCCAGCAGGGCACCTTCGGCCAGGCCAACGTCGACGCCGTCACCGCCGTCCTGGGCGGGGAGGGCGCCGAGGTGGACAGCATCCTCGCCCCCGCCGACACCACCGACCTCACCCCCTTCGCCGAGCAGGTCGGCAAGGCCGACGCCGACCTGGTGTTCGTCGCCTGGGCCGGGGAGACCGCCGCCGCCATGTGGCAGTCCCTGGACCAGCAGGGCGTCCTGTCCTCCACCGAGGTCGTCACCGGCCTGGACATCAAGGCGTCCTACCCGGTCTTCGGCGAGACCGGCGGCGACATCTCCTTCCTCTCCCACTACTTCGACGGCGCCTCGGAGACCGACGCCGCCCTGGCCATGCGCGAACGCGTCGAGGAGGCGGGCGGCAGCGTCGACCTGTTCACCCCCGACGGCTTCACCGCCGCCCAGATGATCGTGCACGCCGCCACCGAGGGCGACACCACCGCCGACCGCGTCGCCGCCCTGGAGGGCTGGACCTTCGACGGCGTTAAGGGCGAGCTGACCATCCGCGCCGAGGACCACGCCCTGCTCCAGCCCATGTACCAGGTCGAGCTGGTCGGCACCGGCGAGGACGCCGAGCCGAAGCTGGTCGCGGAGATCCCCGCCGCCGACGTCGAACCCGTCATCGCGGAGTAGGAATGACCACCGACAACGCCACGGGCGCGGCGGCCACCGCCGCCGCGCCCGGCGCCAC
>NZ_JBJJBV010000293.1:0-13289 GCF_045446735.1 Nocardiopsis protaetiae | reverse complement strand
CGTTGGGGTGTCATCGGGGGCAGCAGGGGACGGATCAGGTCCCACTCCTGGTCGGAGAGCTCGAATCTGCGGCTCATGTACCGGTTGTACACCGGCCGTCGGAGCCACAGAGTCGAGACTCAAGATCCACCGAACACGCCCTAGAGGGCGGGAACCTTCGGCCTCTACGGAGAAGTCCGAGGAACGAGGACTTCTCCTCCGAGGCCTCCAGAACCCCGCCGGCGCCTCGCGCGTTCGTCGGGCTAGAGGTCCTTGGCCAGCTCCTGGCCGGTCTCCACCCAGGCCGCCAGCAGCCGCTCGGCGGCGCCGCTGTCGATCGCCGCCACCGCCCGCTCGTACCCGGCGCGCACCGCGTCCACCAGCGGCCCCTCGACGCCGTCCACGGCGGCCAGCGCCGCGCCCGCGTTCAGCAGGACCGCGTCGCGCACCGGACCCCGCCGGCCCGCCAGCAGGTCGCGCACCGCCCGGGCGTTGAACTCCACGTCGCCGCCGCGCAGCGCGTCCGGCTCCGAGCGTGCGATGCCCAGGTCGGCCGGGTCCAGCGTCTCGCGCCGGGCCGCGCCGTCGCGCACCACCCACACCGTCGAGGTGGTCGAGGTGGTCAGCTCGTCCAGGCCGTCGTCGCCGCGGAACACCAGCGCCGACACCCCCCGCTCGGCGAACACCCCGGCGATGACCTCGCACATGCGCTCGTCGAACACCCCGATCGCCGACGCCGTCGGCCGGGCCGGGTTGGTGAGCGGGCCCAGGAAGTTGAACACCGTCGGCACCGCCAGCTCGCGGCGCGGCTTGGCCGCGAACCGCAGCGACGGGTGGAACAGCGGGGCGAAGCAGAAGGTGATGCCCGCCTCCATCGCGGTCCGGGCCGTCAGCTCCGGCGGCAGGTCCAGCACCACGCCCAGCCGCTCCAGCACGTCCGCCGTCCCGCAGGAGGAGGACGCGGCGCGGTTGCCGTGCTTGACCACGCGGGCCCCGGCCGCCGCGGCGACGATCGCCGCCATCGTCGACACGTTCACCGTGTGCGCCCGGTCGCCGCCGGTGCCGACGATGTCCAGGGTGGGGCCGGGCACCTCGATGCGGACCGCGTTGTCGAGCATGCCCCGGGCCAGGCCGGTCACCTCCGACACGCTCTCGCCCTTGGCGCGCAGCGCGATCGCGAACCCCGCGATCTGGGCGTCGGTCGCCGAGCCCGACATGATCTCGTTCATCGCCCACGCCGTGTCGGCGGAGCTGAGGGTGGTCCCGCCCAGCAGGGCGGTGATGAGGTTGGCCCAGGTCCGCTCGGTGACGGCGGAACTCTCACGGGGCTCGGCGGCGGGAACGTTCATTTTTCGACTCCAGGGTGACAAAGGCGTGGGGCCGCACGAGCGCGGCGCGGTCGGGGCCGCGCCGCGGCTCACTTCCCGGTGCGGTGGGGAGGGGGAGCGGGTGTCAGTGCCGCGCGCGCCATCGCCCGGTGTCGGCGCCGTGGTTGAGGGCCCCGCCCACCACGCGGCGACGGCGCATGTTCCCCTCGCCGTTGTCACCCGTCACGGAGGTCACCCGCTGAGCGCGGTGAGCCGGCGGCGCATCAGCTCCGCCAGCGAACCGGCCAGCGCGACCGGGTCGATCGGGTGGCTGACCACCTGCTCGGCCTGCGACCAGGTCGCCAGCCAGCCGTCGTCGCGCCGGCCCACCAGGAGCAGCACCGGCGGGCACTGGTAGATCTCGTCCTTGACCTGGCGGCACAGGCCCATGCCGCCCGTCGGGGCGGCCTCGCCGTCGAAGATCGCCACGTCGATGCGCTCGGCCGGGTCGGTCGACTCCAGCCTGCGCAGCACCATCGGCGCCGTCGCGCACTCCACGATCTCCACCTTGGGCACGTCCGCGGCCGGGCGGCGGCCGATCGCCAGGCGCACCTGCTCGCGGGTGTCGGCCTTGTCGCTGTAGACCAGCACGCGCATCCGGGCACCCGTGTCCGTACCGCTGTCGACCATCGCGCAACCGTCCCATCGCTTGGACCAGGGCCGCCGCCGTGGGGGGTGCGGCCGAGGCGTTCGTTGGCTGTGTGCCTCTGACTCTATTGCCTTGGGGTCCCGGTGCCCAGGAGTTCCGGATCCGCCGGTGCGGGCCCTGAGACCTTCGACACCACAGGATGCCAGCACCTCCCGGGGGAGCGCTAACCCGCCCCCGGCCGGGCGTTGTGCAACGGTGATCGTTTCGTTGCCCCGCCGTTGGACGAAGCGGATTGAACGGGCGCCCGGGCGGGTACGGATCGCCTTTGGCGTCCAAGGATCGCGTTCGGGACCGCGTCCGGGCGCGTCGGACACCCGCAGGCGCGGGCCCGGGCGGTACAGTAACGCCCGAGTCACGGTGAAAGCCCTGCCCCCGGGCCCCGGGACGGTCGATACCGGTACCGATCCGCCGCCTTACGGGGGGTCGAGTACGGACCTTCGCGAGATGCCGTAATAATGCTCCCGTGGCGACAGCAACCGCGAACCCAAAAACAGCACCGACACCAGCACATGGTGCGGCAAAGCGTCCTGACCTGGTGAGCGTTGGAACCATCGTTTGGTTGGCCAACGAGCTCATGTTCTTCGCTGCGCTGTTCGCGATGTACTTCACCATCCGATCGGTGATCAACGGCAACCCCGACCTCGGGGCCTGGCCCGACACGCACCTCAACGTGCCGTGGGCCTCCACGATCACCGTGGTCCTCGTGGCTTCCAGCTTCACCGCTCAGGCAGGCGTCCGGGCCGCCGAGCGCGGTGACGTGAAGAAGCTGCGCATGTGGTTCTTCATCACGTTCTTCATGGGCCTGTTCTTCGTTCTGGGGCAGGCGTACGAGTACTACGAACTCATCGCGCACGAGGGCCTGACCCTCCAGTCCAGCCCCTACGGGTCGATGTTCTACCTGACCACGGGCTTCCACGGACTCCACGTCATCGGTGGTCTGATCGCGTTCCTCATCATGCTGGGACGCACGTACGCAGCGAAGCGCTTCACTCACCAGCAGGCGACCAGTGCGATCGTCGTGTCCTACTACTGGCACTTCGTCGACGTGGTCTGGATCGCTTTGTTCTTCACCATCTACTTCATCCAGTAACCCGAAACGGGGAAACCGTGAAATGGATTACCGCGCGGCGACGGCATCCCCTTGCGGGGTATGTCGTCGTCATCCTCGCGCTAGCCCTGTTCGGGGTGGGGTACGCCGCAGTGGCCCCCACTACCGACCAGGCGCAGGCGCAGACCCTCGCCGCTGACGTCCCGTCCCCCGAGGACGTGGACGTCGCCGAGGGCAAGACCATCTTCGACCAGACCTGCGCCTCGTGCCACGGCCTGGACGGTTCGGGCGGACAGTTCGGCCCGGACCTGCGCGACGTTGGTCCCGCGGCGATCGACTTCCAGGTCAGCACCGGCCGCATGCCGTCCATGAACCCGGACGCGCAGATGCCGCGCAAGCCGATGGTCATGACCGAGCAGGAACTGGCCAACCTGATCGCGTACTACAACGAGTCGATCCGCAACGGCGGTAACGGCGCCGACGTCCCGTACGACGTGCCCGACATCGCCCCGAGCTTCGCCGACTTCAAGCCGCTCCGCAGCGACTTCGACAGCGACGAGGCCTACGAGGAGGCCGTCGAGGAGGCCGAGGCCGAGTACGAGGCCGCCCTTGAGGAGTACGAGGCCGAGTACGACGAGTACATCTCCGGTGCCGACGACACCGAGATGGGCATGCGCCTGTACCTGACCAACTGCGCCCACTGCCACGGCTGGTCCGGCGGCGGCGGCGCGCTCACCGACGGCCGGTGGGCGCCCGAGATCCACGACTCGACTCCGCGTGAGATCTACGAGGCGATGGTCAGCGGCCCCGGCGCCATGCCGATGTTCAGCGACGGCGTTCTCGAACCGGAGGAGAAGCAGGAGCTCATCTCCTACGTCAAGACCCTCCAGGCCGAACCGAACGCCGGTGGCATTTTCGACCTCCAGCGGGTCGGCCAGGTCGCGGAAGGCCTGATCGGGTGGGTCGTCGGACTCGCCCTGATCGTCGCCTGCGCGATCTGGATCACCGCGAAGCAGCGTGCCCATGACTGAGAACAACACCAACAGCACCGGTGACGAGACGCCCGAGCGCGTCGTCGGCACCCCCACGGACGACAAGCCCGTCGTGACCGACGAGGCCCGTTCCGAGGAGACCCACGCCGGGCCGTACCCGGCGTCGGAGACCCACTTCAACTCCGAAGAGGAGCAGCGGGCCGGCGAGAAGGTCGCCTCCCTCTGGTTCGTCCTCGCCTTCCTGGGCGGGATCGGGTTCCTGGTCTCCTACTTCCTCTTCACCCCGAGCCAGATCGCCGACCCGCAGCTGGGCCAGTACTCGAACGCGCTCCTGGGCGGCACGCTCACCCTCGCGCTGTTCGGCATCGGCGCGGGCATGACGGTGTGGGCCCGCAAGGTCATGCCGCACTACGAGGTCTCCTCGCCCTACGACGAGCTGCCCTCCAGCGACAAGGAGAAGGGGTCCTTCAGCGACTTCTTCATGCAGGGCGCCGACGAGAGCGGGTTCACCAAGCGCCCGCTCATGCGCCGCACCCTCATCCTGGCGATGGTGCCGCTGGGCCTGGCCCCGCTCGTGCTGCTGCGCGACACCGGCCCGCTGCCCGGCGACAAGCTCAAGCAGACGCCGTGGGAGAACGGCCGCCGCATGTACGTCGAGGGCACGCACCGCTACATCCGTGCCGAGGACCTGGAGAACGACCCGTACGGGATGATCTCCGCCCTCCCCGCCATCGACGACGACCACTACCCGCACGGGATCAGCCTCAACGACTCCGCCAAGTCCGTCATCCTGCTCATCAAGATGCCGGCCGAGGACTGGGGTCCGAAGATGACCGAGGATGAGATCGAGGTCGAGGGAGAGGTGGCCCCGCGTCTGAATTGGACGCACAATGGGATCATCGCCTACTCGAAGATCTGCACCCACGTGGGCTGCCCGGCCGCACTGTACGAGCGCACGACGCACCGCATCCTGTGCCCGTGCCACCAGTCCACGTTCGACGCGTCGGACGCCGCCACGGTGGTCTTCGGCCCGGCCCACCGGCCGCTGCCGCAGCTGCCCATCGGTGTCGACGATGAGGGCTACCTCATCGCCAAGGGTGACTTCACCGAGCCGCCCGGTCCGACGTTCTGGGATTACGCGAAGGACTAGTCGATGAGCAAGACCACGCAAGCACCCAAGGCGCTGCGCGGCGTCGGCAACTTCATCGACGACCGCTTCCACGCCGCCAAGATGGGCGAGAAGAACCTGCGCAAGGTCTTCCCGAACCACTGGTCGTTCATGCTGGGCGAGATCGCGCTGTACTCGTTCATCATCCTCCTCGTCACCGGTGTCTTCCTCACGCTCTGGTTCAAGCCGAGCATGATGGAGGTCGTCTACGACGGGCCCTACGAGCGCCTCAACGGCGTCGTCATGTCGGAGGCCTACGCCTCGACGCTGCACATCGACTTCGCGGTGCGCGGTGGGTTCCTGGTCCGCCAGATCCACCACTGGGCCGCGCTGATCTTCGTCGCCGCGCTCGTGGTGCACATGCTCCGCGTGTTCTTCACCGGGGCGTTCCGCAAGCCGCGTGAGATCAACTGGATCATCGGCGTCGTCATCTTCACGCTGGCGATGCTCGAAGGCCTCTTCGGCTACTCGCTGCCGGACGACCTGCCCTCGGGCATGGGTGTCCGCATCCTCCAGGGCGTGATGCTGGCGCTGCCGCTGGTCGGCACGTACATCTCGATGTTCCTGTTCGGCGGGGAGTTCCCCGGCGAGGACATCATCACGCGCCTGTACATGCTGCACGTGCTGGCGATCCCGGCGCTCCTGCTGGGGCTCATCGTCGCGCACTTCATGATCCTGTGGCACCAGAAGCACACCCAGTACCCCGGACCGGGGAGGACGGACAAGACCGTGGTGGGAACCCCGATGTTCCCCGGCTTCGCGGTCAAGGCCGGCGGGTTCTTCTTCTTCACGTTCGCCGTGATCGCGGGTCTGAGCGCGTTCGTGCAGGTCAACCCGATCCACCTGTTCGGGCCCTTCACCCCGACGTCCATCACCTCCGGGCTCCAGCCCGACTGGTACATGGGCTTCATGGAGGGGTCGCTGCGCATCTTCCCGAACTGGTTCGACTTCCAGATCTTCGGCTACGCCGTCCCGATCGGTGTGCTGGTGCCGGGCCTCATCGTCCCGGGCATCATCTTCGGCGGTCTGGGTGCCTGGCCGTTCCTGGAGCAGTGGATCACCGGCGACAAGCGGGCGCACAACGTGGCCGACCGGCCGCGCAACGCGCCGGTCCGCACCGCCGTGGGCGCCGCGGGCATCACGTTCTACGGGATCCTGTGGCTGGCCGGGTCGAACGACATCCTGTCGGAGACGTTCTCGATCAACCTGTACCTGACCACGTACATCTTCCGTGTGCTGGCCATCGTCGGGCCGATCCTGGCGTTCATCATCGCCAAGCGCATCTGCCTGGGGCTGCAGCGCCGTGACCGGGAGACCCTGGAGCACGGGTACGAGAGCGGCATCATCCAGCAGCTGCCGAGCGGTGAGTTCATCGAGGTGCACAAGCGCAACTCGGAGGAGACGACGGAGGTGCTGGCCAGCAAGCCGGTGATCACCTCCACGGCCCTCACCGAGCCCGAGACCGACGACAAGGGCGTCAAGAACCCCGCGTCGCGCAAGGCCAAGGGCCGCCTTCGCCGCGCCCTCGCCGAGTGGTACACGAAGGACAACGTGTCCTTCGAGGGGGTGGAGGCTCACAGCGGCCACCACCTGCACCACTCGGACGAGGTGACGAAGGAGCACGCTTCGCACTGAGGCGTGATGTAGGTGGAAGTACCCCCAGGGACCCGGCCGGAGGCCGGGTCCCTGCGTTTGCGGGGGGTGGGGCGGTGGCCCTTCCTCCGACCCTGGCCGGGTTGTACGCATGTTCTGTTAACGCTGTGGGGTGTGGGGTGGTCTGTTCGGGGTCGCGGACCTGGCGGGTGTGCGGGGAACGGTTCCTCCGGCTCCGGGGGGTTGCCCGCCTGGCCTGGGGCCTTGGCCACAGCCCGGTCACACCCGTGGCCACCCCCGCCCCAGGGGGTGACGGCGGCAGGAGGCCTCCGGCCCCGGACCCGGGGGGTTTCCCACCCGTCTGGGACCTCAGCCACAGCCCTTCCCCTCCTGGAGCCCTCAGCCCCAGCCGGAGGGCGTTGTGCCTCCCCCGCCGCAGGGGGTGAGGGCCGCACGAGGCCTCCGGCCCTGGCCCCGGGGGGTTTCTCACCTGGCCGGGGGCCTTAGCCACAGCCCGGTCACCTGCCCGGGGCCTTAGCCCCAGCCGGAGGGCGTTGTGCCTCCCCCGCCGCAGGGGGTGACGGCCGTAGGAGGCCTCCGGCCCTGGCCCCGGGGGGTTTCTCACCTGGCCGGGGCCTCAGCCCCAGCCCGGTCACCTGCCCGGGGCCTTAGCCCCAGCCGGAGGGCGTTGTGCCTCCCCCGCCGCAGGGGGTGACGGCGGCAGGAGGCTTCCCGCCCCGGCCCCGGGGGGTTTCGGTAGAGCGGGACGGGGCCCGGGCCCCAGGGGGTGAGACAGCAAGAGCAGGTTTCCAAGTGGCCAGCCATCTGCGGAGGGCGGTGTGCGGAGACCGCTCTCGGTCGCGTTGGTCTCCACGGGTCACCGTTTGGGAACGTACAGACCCGGGCTGGGCGCGGAGCCGTCCCCACGGTACGAGGCTCGGCAGACCAAGAGGCGTACGCGTTGGGCTCACGTCCGGGGTGGTGGGGGTGTTTTCCGGGGACGGGTCGGGGCACAGCGCACATCCCCGGCCACACAGGTCCACGGAAAGACGCTCCGCCTGTGAAGCCGCGGTTGCACAGACCTCGCTTGAAAGCCCGACCACAGACGGGGTAACCCCCGCTGTCAGTGCCCTCCCCGGCCACAGGGGGTGTCGGGAGGAAGAACCACGACCTGCACTCCAGGGGGTGATGGCCGCAGGTATCCGCGGCATCAGCCCCAGATCGGAGGAAGGACCGGGACCTCCGCCACGGGCGGGTGACGGTTGTACTTGTCCTGGGGCCTGGGGCCTGGGGCCTGGGGCCTGGGGTCAGGGGTTTCGGGAGGCGGGACCGCCACCGGTACCACCGAAAGTGTGCACATGGTCACCTCCTGTGTCCAGGGAAGGCAATCGGAGCCGGGGTTTCACCCCCTGCGGCGGGGAAGGCGATCGGGGCCGGGGTTACTACACCAGGTGGTCGGGCTTTCAAGCGAGGTCTGTGCAACCGCGGGTTTGCAGTCGGGGCGTCTTTCCGTGGACCTGTGTGGTCGGGGGTGTGCGCTGTGCCCCGACCCGTCCCCTGAAAACACCCCCACCACCGGGGACGTGCAGGAAACGCGTACGTCTTTTTGGTCTGCCGGGCCTCGTACCGTGGGGACGGCTCCGCGCCCAGCCCGGGTCTGTACGTTCCCAAGGGGTGACCCGTGGAGACCAACGCGACCGAGACCGGCCCCCTACACCGCCCTCCGCAGATGGTTGAGGGCCTGGAAACCTGCTCTTGCTGTCTCACCCCCTGGGGCCGGGGTCCAGTCCCGCTCTACCGACACCCCCTGGGGTTGGGGTGGGAGGCCTCCTACTACCGTCACCCCCTGCGGCGGGGGAGGCCAGGAAGGTGTCCGGGTTGGGGCTGAGGTCCCCAGGTCGGGTGGGTAACCCCCTGGGGCCGGGGCCGGGGCCGGAGGCCTCCTACTGCCGTCACCCCCTGGGGCGGGGGCGGCCACGGATGTGACCGGGCTGGGGCTGAGGCCCCCGGTCGGGTGGGTAACCCCCTGGGGCCAGGGCCGGAGGCCTCCTGCGGCCCTCACCCCCTACGGCGGGGGAGGCACAACGCCCTCCGGCCATGGCTAAGGCCCCGGGCAGGTGACCGGGCTGGGGCTGAGGCCTCAGGAAAGGTGGGAAATCCCCTGCGGCGGGGGAGGCGCGATGCCTTCCGGTTGTGGCTGAGGGCTCCAGCCGGGAGTGACCCCCTTGGGTCTCGGGGCGGAAAGCCTCGTGCCGCCCTCACCCCCTGTGGCTGGGGCGGCCAGGGATCTGACCGGGCTGTGGCCAAGGCCCCAGGTCAGGTGGGAAACCCCCTGGAGTCGGGGCGGGAGGCCTCGTGCGGCCCTCACCCCCTGTGGCTGGGGCGGCCAGGGATCTGACCGGGCTGTGGCCAAGGACCCCAAGTCAGGTGGGAAACCCCCTGCGGCGGGGGAGACACAACACCCTCCGGCCATGGCCGAGGGCTCCAGAAGGGGCCGGGCTGGAGCTGAGGCCCCAAGCCAGGCGGGCAACCCCCCGGAGCCGGAGGAACCGTTCCCCGCACACCCGCCAGGACCGCGACCCCGAACAGACCACCCCCGCACCCCACAGCGTTAACAGAACATGCGTACAACCCGGCCAGGGCCTCGGACCCCGGACAGGTGCACCCCCGGAGCCAGGGCCGGAGGTCTCCCGCGGCCCCCACCCCCCGCGGCGGGGGAAACCGGGAATCTGACCGGACAGGGGGCGGGGTCGGGGTGGTGTCCGGTATGTCGGGGGGTTTCGGCGGGGACGAAAAGGGCCGGTCCTCGTGGGGGAGGACCGGCCTATGAGTGGGGGAGATCAGACCGCGTAGATCTCCTCGATCTCCTTGCTCCACTCCTTGTTCACCACGTGGCGCTTGACCTTGAGGGAGGCGGTCATCTGGCCGCTCTCCTCGGTGAAGTCGGCGGGGAGGATCTTGAACTTCTTGATCGCCTCGGCCTTGGAGACCGCCTGGTTGGCGTGGTCGACCGCCACCTGGATGGCCGCGACCAGGTCCGGGTCCTCGGTGAGGTCGGGGATGTCGCCGGTCTTCTTGTTGGCGGCCTTCCACTGCTCGAAGGACTCGGGGTCGATCGTCACCAGGGCGGCGATGAACTTGCGGTTGTCGCCGACCACCATGCACTGGCTGACCAGGGCGTTGGCGCGGATGCGGTCTTCGAGCACCGCCGGGGCGACGTTCTTGCCGCCCGCGGTGACGATGATCTCCTTCTTGCGCCCGGTGATGCTGAGGAAGCCGTCGTCGTCGAGAGAGCCGAGGTCGCCGGTCCGGTAGAAGCCGTCCTCGGTGAACGCCTCCTGGGAGGCCTTCTCGTTGTTCCAGTAGCCCACCATGATGTGGTCGCCCTTGAGGAGGATCTCCCCGTCCTCGGCGATGCGGATGCTGGTGCCCGGCATCGGCTGGCCGACGCTGCCGATCTTGTTGAACTCGGGGCTGTTCACCGAGGTCGGGGCGGTGGTCTCGGTGAGGCCGTAGCCCTCGATGATGGTGAAGCCGATGCCGCGGAAGAAGTGGCCCAGCCGCGCGCCCAGCGCGGAGCCGCCCGAGACCGCGTACTCGGCGTTGCCGCCCAGCGCCGCCAGCAGCTTGCCGTAGACGAGCTTGGCGAACAGCGCGTGCTTGAGCTTGAGGCCGAAGGGGATGCGCCCGCTGTCCAGCGCCTGGCTGTAGGCGATGGCGGTGTCGGCGGCCGCGCCGAAGATCTTGCCCTTGCCCTCGGCGGTGGCCTTCTGCTCGGCCTTGGTGTACACCTTCTCGAACACGCGCGGCACGGCCAGCAGGAAGGTCGGCTTGAACACCGAGAACTGCTCGATGAGGTCGGGCCCGGTGGAGGGGTAGTGGCCCAGGGTGGCCTTGGCCTCGATGACCATCACCTGCACGAAGCGGGCGAACACGTGCGCCAGCGGCAGGAAGAGCAGGGTGGAGGGGTTCTCCTTGCCGCGCAGGACCTGCTTGGCGGGGCCGTCCAGGGCGCTGTGCGCGATGAACAGGAAGTTCCGGTGGGTCAGCTGGCAGCCCTTGGGGCGCCCGGTGGTGCCGGAGGTGTAGATGAGGGTGGCGAGGTCGTCGGCCTTGGCGGCGGTGCGGCGCTGCTCCAGGTCCTCGTCGGAGACGTCGGTGCCGGCGTTGCGCAGCTCGGCGAACTCCGGGTCGTCGAAGCGCCAGATCTCCTTGAGCTCGGGGGCCTTGTCCCGCACGGAGGCGATGCGCTCGGCGTGGGCGTCGGTCTCGACGAAGACGGCCTTGGCGGCCGAGTCGGAGAGGATCCACTCGATCTGCTCGGCGGAGGAGGTCTCGTAGATGGGGACGGTGACCGCACCGACGGACCAGATCGCGTAGTCGACGACGGTCCACTCGTAACGGGTGCGCGACAGCAGGGCGACGCGGTCGCCGTGCCCGATGCCGGCGTTGATCAGGGCCTTGGCGTAGGCGGTGATGTCGCCGTGCAGCTCCGCGGCGGTGACGTCGCGCCACTGTCCGGACTCCTGGCGGCGGGCGGCGACGGCGTTCGGCTCGTCGGCCGCGCGCGCGTAGAGCGTGTCGGTCAGCCGCGCGTCATCGGAGATCTCGGCTTTCGCGGGAGAGCTGTATTCGCGCACGTGATGCTCCTGGACGTGTACGGGTTCTGAATGTTCAAGGACGTGACGACCGTAACAACACCATGCTACTCATGAGTAGAACAGGTTGCCGTTCGGTATCCAACGGTGATCCGTGTGTACCCGGGTGCGGCCTGTGAGCGTGCAGGTCAGGAACCCGTTACGCCCGCGAACTATACGCCTGGGTAGTGCTTTGCGCACATCCGCGTCGTGTGTCCGGTTTATTTCACAGTGTCGAACATCGGGTCTTCCCTGATCCTTCCCTGATCCCTCCCCGGTCGCCCGGCACGGCGCGCCCGGGGCGGTTAACGTGAAGCGAGAACTGCCCTGTCGAGGAGGACCTGATGGCGGAGAACAACGGCGACATCATCGATGAAGCCCTGAGGATGGTCGACGGCCTCCAGCGCAAGCTGCTGATCGCCGGGGTCAAGCGCGGTGTCGGCACGGTCACCTCCCCGCCGCCGTCCAAGGGCGACGTGTGGGAGGAGGCCATCCGCCTGGAGACCGGGCCCGAGCCGCGCCCCGTCCTGGAGGAGGTCCTGGACATCGTCCGGGAGTCGGCGCCGGAGATCGCCGGGCACCTGGGCCGCGCGGGCCTGGGCGTGGTGGGCGCGCTGGGGCGGACGCTGGGCGCCCTGGAGCGCTCCCTGGAGCGCGAGAGGAGCACCTCCGAGCACGCTCCGGACACCGCGGCGCCCTGGCGTGCGGAGGAGCGCACCCAGGGCGGGGAACGCCAGGTCACCTCGTAGCACACCCGGGGTGTCCACAGCGCGCAGAGCCTGGTTTAATCGAATGGTTTACACCATTTGAAAAGACCCATGCCATGGGCCTGGCTACTTATGTCAGAGTTCGGGCGTAAGTGAGAAGGAGCCGCCCCTCATGCTGACCATCGGAGTGGACATCGGCGGGACCAAGGTCGCCGCCGGGGTGGTCGACCACGACGGGCGGATCCTGGACCGGGTCAAGTACCCCACCCCCGCCAACGACCCCCGCGGGCTGGCCGACGTCGTCGCCAAGGCCGTGGAGGAGCTGCGCGGCCGCCACGGCGAGGTCCGGGCCGTCGGGGTCGGCGTCGCCGGGTTCGTCGACGAGGACCGCGCCACCGTGCAGGTCGCCGTCAACCTGGGCCTGCGCGACGACCCCCTCAAGGAGCGCGTCCAGGAGCGGGTGGGCCTGCCCGTCGTCATCGAGAACGACGCCAACGCCGCGGCCTGGGCCGAGGCCCGCTTCGGCGCCGGCCGCGGCAGCGACCACATCATCTGCGTCACCCTGGGCACCGGCATCGGCGGCGGCCTGGTCATGGGCGGCCGGCTGCACCGGGGACGCTTCGGGGTGGCGGCCGAGGTCGGCCACTACCGCGTCGTCCCGCACGGGCGCCGCTGCGCCTGCGGCAACCACGGCTGCTGGGAGCAGTACGCGAGCGGCCGCGCCCTGGTCGCCGCCGGACAGGACCTGGCCCGCACCGACCCCACGGCCGGCAAGCGGATGCTGGAGCTGGCGGGCGGCGTCGTGGAGCACATCGAGGGCCACGTGATCACCGAGGCCGCCGGGGCGGGCGACGAGGGCGCGCTCTCCTGCTTCCGCACCATCGGCGAGTGGGCGGGCGTGGGCCTGGCCGACCTGGCCGCCATCCTGGACCCGGAGTGCTTCGTGCTGGGCGGGGGCGTCTCCGACGCCGGGGAGTTCATCCTGGAGCCCATCCGCGACTCCTACGCCCGCCACGTCTCCGGACGCCCGGGCCGCCGCCTGGCCGAGGTGCGCCTGGCCGAACTGGGCGGCGAGGCGGGCATCGTCGGCGCGGGGGACCTGGCCCGCCACTGAGCCCCGACGACGCTGAGCCCCGAAGACACGTGGAG
>NZ_JBJJBV010000292.1:0-8079 GCF_045446735.1 Nocardiopsis protaetiae | reverse complement strand
CGCGGGGGCCCGCCCCGGGCGGGCGGGCCCGGGGCGGGCTACTCGTTGAACTCGCCGGAGTCGTCGCAGGGGTGGGTCACGATCGGCCTCGTCGGGTAGCGGCCCTCGCAGATGACGAAGGTGTAGGTCCCGGAGTTGCCGATGTTGTAGCCCTTCTTGTCGCACCCCGGGTCGCCGCCGTCGGAGATGGTCATCACCCTCTTGTAGCCGCTGGTGTCCCAGTAGGAGTTGTAGAAGACCGCCCCGTAGACGCCCTTGCCGTTCTTGAGCAGGTCGCAGATCTTGAAGACGTCCCCGTCGTCGATGAACGTCATGCGCCCCCCGTTGATCTCGGCGGTCCTGTCGGCCGCGGCGGCCGCCGCGGCCGCAGGGGCCGCCGCGGACAGGACCGTCAAGGTGGCGGCGGCGCAGATCGCCGAGATGCGGGTGAACATGGATGCGGGCATGGGTCTCCCTCGTCGGCCGCGGATGCATCGACCGTGCCGATGCCTCTGGTCGTGGACTCCGGGGGCACGGGAACCCGGGGGAACATATCAGCCCCGTCACGCTGTGTGCCCGCTCTGGCCGGTTGCGGCCCCGGACGGCGGGGCGGCTCAGGGGCGGTGGGCGGCGACCGTCTCCCGGGCCCGGCGCACGATCTCGGCCAGGTGGGAGTGGTGGGCGCCGGGCCAGTACACCCGCTCACACCCCGGGCAGCGGGCGAACGCGTCGTGGGCGGCGCGGGTGCCCGCCTCCAGGTCGCCGGTGACCTGCTGCTTGTCGGCGTGCACCAGCACGCCGTTGCAGGCAGGGCAGCGCGTCCAGGGGTCCAGGGCGGGGGCGAACCGGTCCAGGACCTCGCGCAGCTGGTCGTCGGGGCGGGTCTGGCGGACGTGGGCGCCCGCGCGCAGGCCCGAGCGGCTGAGCAGGCCGCGGTCGCGGGTGAGCAGCACCCGCTCCTCGGCGTTGGCCTGCCGGAACAGCGAGGGGTCGTCGCGGTCGTTGTCGTAGGCGGTGTCCAGGCCCAGCAGGCGCAGGCGCCGGGCCAGGGTGCCCAGGTGCACGTCCAGCAGGAAGCGCAAGGGGAAGGGGACGGCCTGGGGCAGGGCCACGGGGGCGACGTCGACGACCTGCCCGGGGGCGGGGATGGTGCCCGGTTCGGCGGGGCGCCCGTCCAGGAGCAGGGTGCCGACCTCGGTCATGGGCACGCCGTGCGACTGGACCAGGTGGGCCAGGGTGGAGGTGGAGTCGGCGCCCGTGTGCAGGGTTCCGCCGCGGTGGCGCGGGGCCAGGAAGAACCGGAGTTCGGGCGCGAAGCGCAGTTCCAGGGTGGGTTTCATCGGCCGAGTATGGCACCGCGCGGGCCGGGCCACCCTTCCTTTTCCCGCCGGGGGCGGTCGGTTGCCGCACCCTGGTATTCCAGTACTAGAATGATGGTGTGGAGACGATGCCTTTGACACCCGCGGAGCTGACCGTCCTGGGACTGGTCGTGGAGCGGCCCCGGCACGGATACGACCTGGAGCAGGTGATCGCCCGGCGCGGTGTCCGGCGTTGGGCCGACATCGGGTTCTCCTCGATCTACTACCTGCTGGGCAGGTTGGAGAAACGGGGCCTGGTGCACGTGCCCGAGGCTCCGGCGGCGGCCACCTCCCGGCGGGTCTTCCACGCCACCGACGCCGGGCGGCGGGCCGCCCGCGAGGGCGCGCTCGCGCTCTTGCGCGAGGCCGCGCCGGTGGCCCACCCGCTGCTGGTGGGCGTCGCCAACCTGGACCTGCTCACCCCGGCCGAGTACGCCGGGGCGCTGGGCGAGCGGTTGGCCGTGGTGGAGGAGCAGATCGCCGCCGTCCGGGCGGCCGAGGCCGCCCAGGGGCCGCTGCCGCGTGCGGCGCGCGAGGTGTTCTCCTATTCGTTGAGCCTCATGGAGGCGGAGAGGGCGTGGCTCGCCGAGCGGGCCCGGGTGCGCGATGACCGATAAGACCGATTTCAAGAAGACCCTGGACTGCTACCGCGCCGAGCGCGGGCGGTTCCGGGTCCTGGACGTCCCCGAGCTGCACTACCTGATGATCGACGGCCACGGGGATCCCAACGGTGACGTCTTCGCCGAGGCGGTGGGGGCGCTGTACCCGGTCGCCTACAAGCTCAAGTTCGCGAGCAAGAGGGAGCTGGGCCGCGACTACGTCGTCATGCCCCTGGAGGGCCTGTGGTGGTCCGACGACATGGACGCGTTCACCGCCGACCGCGACAAGTCGCGGTGGGACTGGACCCTGATGATCATGGTCCCGGACTGGACCGACGCCGCCATGGTGGGTGCCGCGGTGGAGGCGGCCGGGGCCAAGGGCGCGCCCGCCCGGCTGCGGGACGTGCGCCTGGAGGCGCTGGCCGAGGGGCGGTGTGTGCAGACGCTGCACGTGGGGCCCTTCGACGAGGAGGGGCCGGTGCTGGAGCGGATGCACCGTACGTTCATCCCCGAGCAGGGGTTGCGGATGGGCGGCCGCCACCACGAGATCTACCTGAGCGACCTGCGCCGGACCGCCCCGGAGAGGTTGCGCACCCTGCTGCGCCAGCCGGTGGTCGCGGCCGACGCCTAGAAGACGCAAAAAGAAAGGGGGGTGTGCGGGCGGGTCCCGCACCCCCCCTTCGCGGTCAGACCAGGGCGTCGCTGGCCGCGGTCAGCGGCAGGTGGGTCCAGGCCGCCACGTCGCGGCGCAGCCGCCGGTCGTGGGTGGCCACCACCACCGCGGCCGCCGTCGCCCCCAGCCCCTCGGTCAGCTCCTCCACCAGCGGGATGGACAGGTGGTTGGTGGGCTCGTCCAGCAGCAGCACGTGCGGCCGCTCGGCCAGGGCCATCGCCAGGTCCAGGCGGCGCTGCTGGCCCATGGACAGCTCGCCCACCGGACGCGAGGCGTCGGCGGCCGACAGCAGCCCCAGCGCGGACAGCGGCACCGCCGCACCCTCGGCGAGCACGCCCCGGCTGACCAGTTCCTCCATCCGGGTCGCGAACACCTCGTGGGCGCGGCGGGTCTCGGTGTGCGGGGACTCCTGGGACAGCAGGCGCACCCGTGCCCTGCGGGCGGTGCGCACCGTGCCGGAGGTGGGCTCCAGCAGTCCGGCCAGGACCGCCAGCAGGGTGGACTTGCCCGCCCCGTTGGGGCCGGTGACCACCAAGCGGTCCCCCGATTCCAGGTGCACGTCCACCGGGTGGTGCAGGCGCCCGGCCACGCTCACCCGTTCGGCCTCCAGCAGGGTGACGCCGGAGCGGGCGGGCAGGTCGGGCATGCGAAAGCGCAGCGGCGGCGGGGGCATGGTGACGGCGTGGGCCTCCAGGTCGGCGCGGCGGCGGTGGACGGCGCGCACCAGGCCCCCGGCGCGGGTGGCGCGGGCGTGTTTGCCGGTGCCCTTGTCGGGGCGCCACCCGCTGATGAGCCGGTTCTGGGCCTGGGACAGGTCCTGGGCCAGGCGGGTGTGCTCGGCCTGCTGCTGTTCGTACTCCTCCTCCCAGCGTTCGCGCTCGGCGCGGCGGCCCTGCTGGTAGCCGGCGAAGCCGCCGCCGTAGACGCGGGGGCGGCCGTCGGCGCTGGGGTCCAGGTCCAGGACGGTGGTGGCCACGTCCGAGAGCAGGGCGCGGTCGTGGCTGACCAGTACCACCCCGTTGCGGTGTTCGCGCAGGCGTGTGGTGAGGAAGTCCAGGCCGGCCGCGTCCAGGTGGTTGGTGGGCTCGTCCAGCAGCAGGAAGTCGTGTCCGGCGCCCAGCAGGGCGGCCAGGCGCACCCGGTAGCGCTGGCCCACCGACAGCTCCTCCAGTGGGCGGGTGCGGTCGGTGACGGCGCCCAGGTTCTCCAGGGCCAGGTCCACGCGCCGGTCGGCGTCCCAGGCGTCCAGGGCCTCGGCGGCGGCGAGTGCGTCGGTGTAGGCGGTCTCGGCCGCGGGATCGCCGTGGGCCAGGCGGGCGGCGGAGGTGTCCAGTGCGGCCAGTGCGGTGCGGGCGTCGGCGAGTTCGATGTCGATGAGGTCGCCGACGGTGCGTCCGTTGGTGGTGTGCATCTCCTGTTCGGCGAAGCCGATGGTGCCGATGCGGCGTACGGTGCCGCGGTCGGGTTCCAGGGCTCCGATGAGGACCTGGAGCAGGGTGGATTTACCGCGGCCGTTCTCTCCGACGACGCCCCACCGGGAGCGGGGGGCGACGGTCATGTCGACGCCGGCCAGGACGGTTCTGCCGCCGCGGTTGACGTGCAGGTCAGTGGTGGTGAGCTGGGCGCGCTCGCCCGCGGGCACGGCTGGGACGGGGCCTGAGGTGGGCATGTCTCTCCTCTGGTGGGGGCTCGACCCGCGGCGTGGGCGGGGAGCCTCCCGGTTCCTCTGACGGTCGGCCCGCACGGGAGGGTGGGGCCGGGGTACGCGTGGGGCACCCGCGGCCACGCCGGGCGTGGGGCGGGTGTGCGTGTGACCGTTAGAGGTAGAGGACGTACTGCATGGGCCCCATGGTAGGTGGCGGGTGCGGGGTGGGGCCAGGGGTTTTTGCGGGCCCGCGGGCGAGGTCACGGCCCGGTGCCGGGTCGGTCACATCGGTGTGCGGCCGTCTCGGTCGGGGTGGACGTCGCGGTGGCCGTCCAGCCAGGGCAGGGTCTGGGCGATGAGGTCGGCGGGGTAGCCGGGCTCCAGGTGGGAGGCCTCCTGGAGCCGTTGCAGGGCGTGGGGGGACAGGGTGGTGTCGGCGGCGGGGAGCAGGTCGGCGAGCTGGGCGTCGGTGCGCGGGCCCAGGATGGGGTGGATGGGGTCGGGGCGTGAGAGGAGCCAGGCCAGGGCGGTGCGGGCGTCGCCCAGGCCTTCGGCGGTGGCGACCTCGTGCAGGGTGCGGGCCAGGGTGCGTTCGCGGGGGGTGAGGCGGGCGGGGTCGATGCGGCCGGTGGCGGGGGCGTCGGGGTCGGCGAAGCGGCCGGAGAGCAGGCTGCCTGCCAGGGGGCTGTAGGCGGCGGTGCTCAGGCCCAGGGTGCGGGCCATGGGCAGGAGTTCGCGTTCGATGTCGCGGCGGGCGAGGCTGTAGGGGACCTGGAGGGCGCTGAAGGGGGTGCGGTCGCGCAGGTCGGCGCCGGTGTTGGCGGCGGCCACGGCCCAGGCGGGCAGGTTGGAGGCGCCGGTGTACAGGACGGTGCCGGCTCGGACGGCGTCGTCGAGGGCGCGCATGGTCTCCTCGACGGGGGTGCGGGGGTCGTGGCAGTGCACCCACAGAAGGTCGATGTGGTCGGTGCGCAGGCGGCGCAGGCTGGCTTCCAGGGACAGGCGCAGTGCTTTGCGGTGGGATCCGCCGGTGAGCGGGTTGTCGGGGTCGGCGGGCAGGGTGAACTTGGTGGCCAGGACGAGGCGGTCGCGGCGGGTGCCGTGCAGGACCTCGCCGAGGAGGTCCTCGCTGTCCCCGTAGACGGGGGCGGTGTCGATGACGTTGCCGCCGGCGTCGGTGTAGCGGTCGATGATGCGGGCGGCCTCGGCTGTGGTGGTGAAGCCCATGGTGCCCAGGAACAGGTCGGAGACGCGCAGGCCGGTGCGGCCCAGGGTGCGCAGGCGCATCAGGCCTCCCGGGGGTCGGTGGTGGTGTGCATGGGGCCAGTCTGGTGGTTGCGGGAGGCGGTGCACGAGTCTTTTCGGGGCGAGGTCTAGGGTGGCGCCCGGATCTGTCGGAGCGGTGGAGGGCGGTCGCCGGTGGGCGCGGTGGTGGAGTCGGTGGGCAGCAGTGCGGGGCACACGTTCGGCAAGCCGGTGCGGGAGGGCATCCGGTTGCTGGCGGGGTTGGGGGTGGAGGGGGACGCCCACATGGGGGTGACGGTCAAGCACCGGTCCCGGGTGGCGGTGGATCCCACGCAGCCGAACCTGCGGCAGGTGCACCTGATCCACGCCGAGCTGTTGGAGGAGTTGGCCGCGGAGGGGTTCGCGGTGGGTGCGGGGGAGCTGGGGGAGAACGTGACCACCCGGGGGGTCGACCTGCTGGGGTTGGGGCGGGGGACGGTGCTGCGGCTGGGGCCCGATGCGCGGGTGGAGGTGACGGGGTTGCGCAACCCGTGTGTGCAGATCGACGCGTTCTCGCCGGGGTTGATGAAGCGGCTGGTGGGGCGCGGCCCCGATGGGGGGATCGTGCGGCGGGCCGGGGTCATGGGGATCGTGCTGGAGGGCGGCCGGGTGGAGCCGGGGATGGCGGTGGAGGTGGTGGCCCCCGAGGGTCCGCATGTGCCGTTGGACCGGGTCTGATCCCGAGCCGGCGTCCCGCTGACACCGGTGGCCTCATCCTTCTCAGGGATGCGGCCACCGGTGGGGGTCAGGTCAGGGCCGCGAGCAGGTCGGGGTCGTAGCGGATGTCGATGTCGGTGATGCGTCCGGCCTCGACGGTGAACAGCAGGACCGCGGTGGGGCCGTTCGCGGACAGGGACACGAATCCGGGCAGGTCGTCGACCAGGACGGGGCGGGCGCCCTGGGCCAGGCGGGAGAAGGTGAGGGCCTGGGCGGCCACCGTGTCGGCGCCGCGGGTCAGTGCGGGGACGCCGCGCAGTCGGGCGAAGACGTCGCCGCGCGCGCTGACCTGCGGGTCCAGGATGGTGAGCAGGCCGGTGAGGTCGCCGCCGCGGGCGGCTGCCAGGAAGGCGTCGACGGCCTTGTCGCGGTGGTCGGGGACCACGGTGGTGGTGTGGGCGGGGGTGCCGCGTACCCGGCGGCGGGCGCGGGAGGCGAGTTGTCGGGCCGCGGCTGGGGTGCGCTCGACGATGGGGGCGATGTCGTCGAAGGGCACGGCGAACACGTCGTGCAGGACGAACGCCAGGCGTTCGGCGGGGGTGAGGGCGTCCAGGACCACGAGCAGGGCGACGCCGACGGCGTCGGCGGTGAGCGCCTGGTGTTCGGGGTCGGGTGCGGGGTCGGGGAGTTCGGTGCCGGGGTGGTCGGCGGGTTCCTCGCGGCGGGCGGTGCGCGAGCGCAGCAGGTCCAGGCAGATGCGGCCGGTGACGGTGGTGAGCCATCCGGCGGGGTTGTCGATCTGTTCGGTGGTGCGGGCCAGGCGCAGCCAGGTCTCCTGGACGGCGTCCTCGGCCTCGGCGGTGGAGCCGAGCATGCGGTGGGCGATGGACAGCAGCAGCGGCCGGTGCTCCTGGAAGAGGGCGGCGCGGTCGTCGTCGAAAGTTCTCTCGTGCATCGGTCACATTCTCGCGGTGGGGTCCGTCGTGGGTTCGACGGTTCATCGGGATGACGGAACGGGTCCCGGTGATGTGACGAGGAGACGAGGGTCGTGATGGGTGTGCGTGGTCTGGACGCGGTGGTGCGCGGTCGGGTGCTGACCGGTGGGGACGCGGGGTTCGAGGCGGCGTCGCGGCCGTGGAACCTGGCGGTGGAGCAGAAGCCCGAGGCGGTGGTGGAGGTCGCCGACGCCGGTGATGTGGCCGCGGTGGTGCGGTGGGCGGGTGAACGGGGATTGTCGGTGGCGGCCCAGACGACGGGGCACGGCGCCACGGGCAGCGCCTCGGGTGCGGTGCTGGTGCGCACCGCCGCTTTGGGCGGGGTGGAGGTGGACCCGGCGGCGCGGACGGTGCGTGTGGGTGCCGGGGTGTCGTGGGGGCGGGTGCAGGAGGCGGCGGCCGTGTACGGGCTGACGGGGCTGCCGGGCAGTTCCCCGGGTGTGGGGGTGGCCGGGTACACGCTGGGCGGGGGGCTGAGCTGGTTCGGGCGCCGCCACGGGTGGGCGGCCGACGCGGTGCGGGCCTGGGAGGTGGTGTGTGCCGACGGTGAGAGGGTGCGGGTCACGGCGGAGTCGGACGCGGACCTGTTCTGGGCGCTGTGCGGTGGGGGCGGCGAGGTGGCGGTGGTGGCCGCGGTGGAGCTGGAGCTGTTCCCGGCGCCGGGGCTGTTCGCGGGCTCGGTGGTGTGGCCGGCGGGCAGGGCGGCGCAGGTGGCGGCGGCCTATGAGGAGATCGCCGCCGACGCGCCGGAGGAGTTGGCGCTGTGGTGGAGTCTGCACCGGTTCCCGGGTGCGGAGCCGTTGGTGTCGGTGCAGGCGGCGTTCCTGGGCGGGGCCGGGCGGGCGCGCGCGTTGCTGGCGCCGCTGGCGTCGGTGGGCGGGTCGGTGCG
>NZ_JBJJBV010000291.1:0-8097 GCF_045446735.1 Nocardiopsis protaetiae | reverse complement strand
GACCACGCCCGGAGAGCGTGGTCGGCGGATGTCTCCGATCGGTCCCGCACTCACACGGCGGAACGCGCATCGAGGGCGGAATCCGCCCCGGCCCAGCTAGCCGCGCTTGAGCGCCTCACAGGTCGCCAGCGAGTCCTGTGCCCCCGCCCGCACCGCACGGCAGCAGTACACGACCCACCCCGCCACACCCTCCGCGGTCCCGGACATGTACCCGCGCAGCGCGGGCGCGTACTCCTCCGACAGCGTCCGGTGGCCCAGCTCGGACGGCACCAGCGACTTGGGGTCCAGCCCCCGCTCCACCAGCGTCAGCCGCTCGGCGGCCCGCGCCACGATCCCGTCGCCCCACCCGAACGGGCGGATCGCCATCAGCTCGCCGTGCACCAGCGCCGACGTCACCAGCGCGGGCACCGAGGTGCGGGCACCCAGCAGCCCGTACAGGCCCTCCATCCGGGCGAGCGCCACCTCGGGGGTGAGCGCCTCGCCCAGCTCCAGCGGGTCCTCGACCCGCTCCCCGGCCATGCGCGGCCGCCCCAGGGCGTCGGCGGACACCGCGTCCGCGGCGGCGAGCGTGTGCAGCCGGGCCAGCACCTGCCGCGGCGCCTTGGGCCAGGTCTCCACCAGGGTCCCCAGCTCGCCGCCCACCCGCAGCGCACCCTTGATCCGGGTGTCGTACACGTGCCCGGCGCGGATCTCGTCCATCGAGACCTCGGCGCCCTCCAGCGCGGCGGACGCGCACGCCCCGCGCAGCGAGGACTCCATGGACACGTCGCTGCTGCGCCGGCGCAGGATCCGGTGCCCCAGCAGCCGGTCCACCAGGGTCCGGGTCTCCTCCACGGCCTCGGCCACGCCGGGCAGCGCGGCGATCCTGGCCAGCGGGTCGGTCTGGGCGGCAGAAGTCGTTTCGCTCACGGAAACCAACATACGCGCCGGTAACACCGGCCACCGCGTGCCCTCCGCCGGTCGCCCGACCCTCCACCCCCGCTCGGGCGACCGTTCGTCGCCCGGCGGCGACCGCTCATCGGCCGTTCGTCGCGCGCCGGGTCGTCCCCGGCGCTGGAACCGACCCTGCCTGTTCCACAGGTCCAGACCACATGATTAATTTGGTGTGAACCAGCCTACGTAAGGAGAATCACAGTGGCCGACAGCACTCCCCCGAGCCAGGAGACACTGTCCAACCTTCTCCATGAGACGCGCAGTTTCCCCCCGCCGGCCGACCTGGCCGCGAACGCCAACGTCAAGGCCGAGGTCTACGGCGAGGCCGCCGCGGACCGGCTCGGCTTCTGGGAGGAGCAGGCCCGCAGGCTCCAGTGGGACCAGCCCTGGGACACCGTCCTGGACTGGCAGCCGCCCTTCGCCAAGTGGTTCGTCAACGGCAAGCTCAACGCGTCCGTCAACTGCGTCGACCGCCACGTGGCCAACGGCCTGGGCGACCGCGTCGCCTACTACTGGGAGGGCGAGCCGGGCGACACCCGCACCATCACCTACGCCGAGCTGAAGGACCTGGTCTCCCAGGCCGCCAACGCCCTCACCGAGCTCGGTGTCACCCGGGGCGACCGGGTCGCCATCTACATGCCGATGATCCCCGAGACGATCGTCGCGATGCTGGCCTGTGCCCGCCTGGGCGCCGTCCACATGGTGGTCTTCGGCGGCTTCTCCGTCGACGCCCTGGGCCAGCGCCTGGACGACAGCCAGGCCAAGCTCGTCATCACCGCCGACGGCGGCTACCGGCGCGGCAAGGCCAGCGCCCTCAAGCCCACCGTGGACGCCGCGGTCGCCGACCGCCCGGCCGTGGAGAAGGTCCTCGTCGTCCGCCGCACCGGCCAGGACGTCGAGTGGACCGACCGCGACGTGTGGTGGCACGACCTCGTCGACTCCCAGAGCACCGAGCACACCCCAGAGGCCCACGACGCCGAGAACCCGCTGTACATCATGTACACCAGCGGCACCACGGCCAAGCCCAAGGGCATTCTGCACACCACCGGCGGCTACCTCACCCAGGCTTCGTACACCCACTGGGCGGTCTTCGACCTCAAGCCCGAGACCGACATCTACTGGTGCGCCGCCGACATCGGCTGGGTCACCGGCCACTCCTACATCGTCTACGGCCCGCTCTCCAACGCCGCGACGACCGTCCTCTACGAGGGCACCCCGGACACCCCGCACCGCGGCCGGTTCTGGGAGATCATCGAGAAGTACAAGGTCACCATCGCCTACATGGCCCCCACGGCGATCCGCACCTTCATGAAGTGGGGCGACGACATCCCCGCCAAGTTCGACCTGTCGAGCCTGCGCGTCATCGGCTCGGTGGGCGAGCCCATCAACCCCGAGGCCTACGTCTGGTACCGCAAGCACATCGGCGGTGACCGCACCCCGGTCGTGGACACCTGGTGGCAGACCGAGACCGGCGCCATCATGGTGAGCCCGCTGCCGGGCGTCACCTCCGGCAAGCCGGGCGCGGCCATGCAGGGCCTGCCGGGCATCGTCGCCGACGTCGTGGACGAGAACGGCAACTCCGTCCCCGACGGCGAGGGCGGCTTCATCGTGATCCGCGAGCCGTGGCCCTCCATGCTCCGCGGTATCTGGGGCGACCCGGAGCGCTACAAGGACACCTACTGGTCGCGCTTCGAGGGCCTGTACTTCCCCGGCGACGGCGCCAAGAAGGACGAGGACGGCGACCTGTGGCTGCTCGGCCGCGTCGACGACGTCATGCTCGTCTCCGGCCACAACATCTCCACCACCGAGGTCGAGTCCGCCCTGGTCTCGCACCCGAGCGTGGCGGAGGCCGCCGTGGTCGGCGCCACCGACAAGGTCACCGGCCAGGCCATCGTCGGCTTCGTGATCCTGCGCAGCGGCGCCGAGGAGGTCTCCGAGGAGACGCTCAAGTCCCTGCGCGACCACGTCGGCGCCTCCCTGGGCCCGATCGCCAAGCCCGCCCGCGTGCTGGCCGTGCCGGAGCTGCCCAAGACCCGCTCGGGCAAGATCATGCGCCGCCTGCTGCGCGACATCGCCGAGAACCGCGAGGTCGGTGACACCTCCACGCTCACCGACTCCTCGATCATGGAGGTCATCGCCAAGCAGCTGCCCTCCGCCGGGCAGGACGACTGACACACGCACCGACGTGCGGGGCGCCCCGGACCGGCCACCGGCCCGGGGCGCCCCGTCGTTTCCGCGCGCGAACGCGGATGCTCACACGCGTGACGAAACCGGACCTCCGCGTTGTGCGTGCCGTGAGGGACGCCGGTGGCGGCCCATGTGCGAGGATGCGGAGGATCATCCGCGTGTTCGGACCGACTGAAGGGAAACCCCGCGATGGTGGACAAGCCGGGAACCGGCGGTACGGGCGCCGCCGGAGACACCGACCGCTCCGTCGGTGAACTCGTCTCGGACGTCACCGGGAACTTCTCCCGCCTGGTGCGCCTGGAGCTGGAGCTCGCCAAGGCCGAGGCCAAGCGCGAGGCGACCAAGGTCGGCAAGGGCATCGCCGGGTTCGCGGTGTTCGCCGTCCTCATGCACATCTTCGTCATCCTCCTCTCGGTGACCATCGCCTTCGTCCTGTACGAGGTGGCGGGCCTGCCGGGGTGGGCCGCCTTCGCCATCGTGACCGGCGTCTACCTGCTCATCGCGCTCGTGTTCGCCCTGTTCGGCCTGGTCAACTTCCGCAGGATGCGGGGCCTGGAGCGCACCCAGCTGACCACCTCCCGCCTGGGCGCCATCCTGCGCCGCGAGATCACCCCGCCCGGGTCCGAGGTCGCCGCCCCCAGCGGGGCCGGGGCCACGGCGGCCACCACCGGAAACTAGCCGACCCACCGTGCTGGACGATTCGGCCGCCTACGTCGAGGGCCCCTGGGCCCACCGCAACGTCGGGGCCGCGGGCGCCCGCTTCCACGCCGCCGAGCTGGGCGAGGGGCCGCTGGTGCTGTTCCTGCACGGGTTCCCCCAGTTCTGGTGGGCGTGGCGGCACCAGCTCACCGCCGTCGCCGCGGCGGGCTACCGGGCGGTCGCCGTCGACCTGCGCGGGTACGGCGCCAGCGACAAGACACCGCGCGGATACGACCTGGTGACCCTCGCCCAGGACGCCGCCGGACTGGTCCGCGCCCTGGGCGCGCGCCGCGCGGTCGTGGTCGGCCACGGCGTCGGCGGCATGGTCGGCTGGACCATGACCGCCTACCACCCGGGCACCGTCCGCGCCCTGGCCGCGGTCGCCTCCCCGCATCCGGGACGGGCCGCCGGACTGCTGTTCTCCGCGGGCCCGGGCGCCCGCCACATGCTCCGCGCCCAGCTGCCGGTCCTGCCCGAGCACCGCCTCCTCGCCGACGGCTGCGCCCGGGTCGGCGACCTGCTGCGGGAGTGGTCCGGCCCGGGCTGGCCCGACACCGAGGCCGAGGAGATGTACCGGATCGCCTTCTCCATCCCCAAGGTCTCCCACTGCTCCCTGGAGTACCACCGGTGGATCGCCCGCTCCCGGCTGCGCCCGGACGGCCTGCGCTACCACGCGCGCATGCGCACGCCGGTGCGCGTCCCGGTGCTCCAGCTCCACGGCTCCCTGGACCCGGTCTGCCCGCCGGAGACGGCCCGCGCCTCGGAGCGCTCGGTGGCGGGGGCCTACCGTTGGAGGGGGGTCTCCGGCGCCGGGCACTTCCCGCACGAGGAACGCCCGGACGCCGTCTCGGGCGCGCTCACGGAGTGGCTCGACGACCTCCCCGGCGACGACTGAGGAAGCAGGTGGAGACGGTGGACGCGAACCGCGACCGCGCCCCGGACGGGCGCGCGCAGAACCAGCGCCCCCGGGACCGCTACGGCCGGCCGATGCCCCACGGCAGCGTCGGCGAGGTGGAGCGGGTGCCGGACGACGCGGAATTCTCGCCGGAGGAAGGTCTGGAAACGGCCCAGAACCTGCTCGACGAGGGGTACGCTTTCACCGCCCACGAGGTTCTCGAAGCCGTGTGGAAGTCCTCCCCCGAGTCCGAACGCGAACTGTGGCGGGGGCTCGCGCAGGCGGCTGTGGGCGTCACCCACGCCCAGCGCGGCAACCTCACGGGCGCCGCCCGCCTGCTGCGCCGCGGCGCCGACCGGGTGGAGCCGTACGGCCCGGACGCGCCGCACGGTGTGGACACCGCCGGGGTGGCGGCCTTCGCGCGCTCCCTGGCCGACGACCTGGACGCGGGCCGCACCGGACCGGGTGACGGGGTGGACCCGTCCCGGATGCGCCTGCGCTGAGGCGGGCGCGCCGGCGCGAACGCGCTGGTGCCCCTGGGGCTCAATCCCGTTTCCTGCCCTTATGAGAACTTTAACGTTAACACTGCATTAAGTCATTATGCAAGACGAATATCGCCGATAAAGGCATTTATCCGTTTTTCGAGATCACCGATGGATCACATCTTTGATCATTCTCGAAAAAATCCCTAATCCGCTCTCTTCTTTTTTCTTCGGGCTGCGTAGGATTTCCGGATCACCGCCCGTGAGTGCGTGGCGCGGGCAGTGGGCACCAAACCGAAGGTGGCACCGCTTCGACCCCGGACCACGTGCCGTCGGGCCAGCTCAAGGCTCCTTCCGGACGGCGGTACGGGCACGGACCCGCGCGGGATTTCCCCCGCTCGGCGTGCGCGGGGAAGAAAAGGTCGTGCCCGTCTCAAGGAGGACGGATTGTCTGGGCTCAACCTCGCCGCACAAAGCGGCACGGCCCTAGAACTGCAAGGCATCGACTTCACACTCGTCATCGTCGTCATGGCGGTCGCGCTCCTCGCGCTCGCCGTTGCGGGGATGCTGGTACGTGAAGTCCTCGCCGCCGGACAGGGCACTGAGCGAATGCAGAACATCGCGCTCGCGGTCCAGGAAGGAGCGGGTGCATACCTCCGGCGACAGTTCCGCACCCTCGCGGTCTTCGTCGTCGTCATCCCCCTGCTGCTGCTCCTGCTCCCCGCCGACTCATGGGCCGTCTCCATCGGACGGTCCGTCTTCTTCGCCCTGGGCGCCCTGCTGTCCGCCGCCACCGGCTTCATCGGCATGTGGCTCGCGGTCCGGGGCAACGTCCGCGTCGCGGCCGCCGCCCGCGGGGGCACCACCGCCGACAGCCACACCGCCATGCGGATCGCGTTCCGCACCGGCGGCGTCGCCGGCATGATCACCGTCGGCCTGGGCCTGTTCGGCGCGGCCGTCGTCGTCCTGATCTACCGGGGCGACGCCCCGATCGTCCTGGAGGGCTTCGGCTTCGGCGCCGCCCTCCTCGCCATGTTCATGCGCGTCGGCGGCGGCATCTTCACCAAGGCCGCCGACGTCGGCGCCGACCTCGTCGGCAAGGTCGAGCAGGGCATCCCCGAGGACGACCCCCGCAACGCCGCCACCATCGCCGACAACGTCGGCGACAACGTGGGCGACTGCGCGGGCATGGCC
Organism: Nocardiopsis protaetiae; assembly: GCF_045446735.1. Taxonomy (NCBI): domain Bacteria; kingdom Bacillati; phylum Actinomycetota; class Actinomycetes; order Streptosporangiales; family Nocardiopsidaceae; genus Nocardiopsis; species Nocardiopsis protaetiae. The sequence continues at coordinate 1,707 of NZ_JBJJBV010000291.1, read as the reverse complement.
GCCGACCTGTTCGAGTCCTACGCCGTCGTGCTCGTCGCCTCCCTCATCCTGGGCCGCGTCGCGTTCGGCGTCGAAGGACTCGTCTTCCCGCTGCTGGTCCCGATGATCGGTGTCCTCACCGCCATCATCGGCATCTTCATCGTCGCCCCCAGGAACGGCGACAAGTCGGCGATGTCGGCGATCAACCGCGGCTTCTTCATCTCCGCCGCCATCTCCGCCCTGCTCGTCGTCGCCGCCTCCTTCTGGTACCTGCCCGACAGCTTCGCCGGGCTGCCCGGTGCCGGCCAGAGCGTCCTCGACGAGATCGCCGAGGCGGGCACCGACCCCAACCCGCGCTTCATCGCGATCGCCGCGGTCCTCATCGGCCTCGTCCTGGCGGCCGCCATCCAGCTCCTCACCGGCTACTTCACCGAGACCGACCGGCGTCCCGTCCGCGAGATCGGCGAGAGCTCCGAGACGGGCGCCGCCACCGTCATCCTGTCCGGCATCTCCGTCGGCCTGGAGTCCGCGGTCTACTCCGCGCTGCTCATCGCCGGCGCCGTGTACGCGGCGTTCCTCCTGGGCGGCGGGTCCATCACCCTCAGCCTGTTCGCCGTCGCCCTCGCCGGGACCGGCCTGCTCACCACCGTCGGCATCATCGTCGCGATGGACACCTTCGGCCCCGTCTCCGACAACGCCCAGGGCATCGCCGAGATGTCCGGCGACGTCGAGGGCAAGGGCGCCGAGATCCTCACGAGCCTGGACGCCGTCGGCAACACCACCAAGGCCATCACCAAGGGCATCGCGATCGCCACCGCGGTCCTGGCCGCCACCGCCCTGTTCGGCGCGTTCCGCACCTCCGTCCAGGAACAGCTCGGCGGCGGCGAGGTCTTCTCGCTGTCCCTGGACCGCCCGGACGTCCTCGTCGGCGTCATCATCGGCGCCAGCGTGGTGTTCTTCTTCTCCGGCCTGGCCATCATGGCGGTCGGCCGCGCCGCCGGCCGCGTCGTCCTGGAGGTGCGCGAGCAGTTCCGCACCCGGCCGGGGATCATGGACGGCACCGAGAAGCCCGAGTACGCCCGCGTCGTCGACATCTGCACCCGCGACTCGCTGCGCGAACTCATCACCCCGGGCCTGCTCGCCGTGCTGGCCCCCATCGCGGTCGGCTTCGCCTTCGGCTACGCGCCGCTGGGCGCGTTCCTGGGCGGCGCCATCGCCGCGGGCGTCCTCATGGCGGTGTTCCTCGCCAACTCCGGCGGCGCCTGGGACAACGCCAAGAAGCTCGTCGAGGACGGCCACCACGGCGGCAAGGGCTCGGAGGCCCACGCCGCCACCGTCATCGGCGACACCGTCGGCGACCCGTTCAAGGACACCGCGGGTCCGGCCATCAACCCGCTCCTGAAGGTGATGAACCTGGTCGCGCTGATCGTCGCGCCCAGCGTCGTCATCTTCCAGGACAACACCGTGCTGCGGATCGGCGTCACCGCCGTTGCGGTCGCCATCCTCGTCGGCGCGGTCCTGTGGTCCAAGAACCGCGGCGCGGGCAGCGAGACCGAGCCGGCCGAACTCGGGCAGGGCACCCCCGAGAGCGACGACGACGATGAGACCCCCTCCGCGGACGCCCCGAGCGCCGAGGGCGGGAGCGACATCGGCGACGAGGCCACCGAGCACGACAACAAGGAAGAGGCCCGCACCACGTAGGGCCGAAGCGAACCAGAGGGGCCGCCG
>NZ_JBJJBV010000290.1:0-8111 GCF_045446735.1 Nocardiopsis protaetiae | reverse complement strand
GGACCATGGCCGCGAGCGGGACGATGCCGGAGCCGCCGCCGATGAGGACGACCGGGTCGGGTGCGGTGGTGTCCCATACGAACCAGCCGCCCAGGGGTCCGCGTATCTCGACCCGGTCGCCGGGGGCGAAGTCGCCGACCAGGTAGGGGGAGACCTCGCCGTCGGGGTCGAGCTGGACGGTGAGCTCCAGCCGGTCGGGGGTCGAGGCGGAGGCGATGGAGTAGGAGCGTTCGGCGGTGTAGCCGTCCTCGGCTCTCAGGCGTACGTCGATGTGCTGGCCGGGGCGGTGTCCGGTCCAGCCGGGGGCGGACAGTACCAGGGTGCGGGCGGTGGGGGTCTCCCACCGGTCGGCCTCCAGGGTGGCCGGCCTCCAGCGGGCCACGGGTCAGTCCCCCCGGTAGCGCTGTTCGCGCCAGGGGTCGCCGTAGTCGTGGTAGCCGGCCTGTTCCCAGAATCCGGGTTCGTCCTCGTTCAGCAGGGTGATGCGGCTGATCCACTTGGCGGACTTCCAGAAGTACAGGTGGGGGACGAGCAGGCGGGCGGGGCCGCCGTGTTCGGCGGGCAGGGGTTCGCCGTCGAAGGTGTGGGCGATCCAGGCCTGGCCGTCGGTGAGGTCCTGCAGGGGCAGGTCGGTGGTGTAGCCGCCGTGGGAGTGGGCCAGGGCGTACTCGGCGGTGGTCTCCACGTCCTCCAGGAGGGTGTCGAGGCTGACGCCGGTCCAGTCGGTGTCGAGTTTGGACCAGCGGGTGACGCAGTGGATGTCGGTGTGCGGGTCGTCCTGGGGCAGGGCCAGGAGTTGGTCCCAGGTCCAGGTGTGACGGGTGCCGGTCTCGGTGACGATCTCCAGGGTCCAGGTGTCGGTGTCCACACGGGGTGTGGGGCCCACGGTCAGGACGGGGAAGTCGTGGGTCTGGTACTGGCCGGGCGGGATGCGGTCGGGGTCGCCGCCGCGTCGGCCGCGAAAGCCCCGGGTGATGAGGTTCATGCGTTCGTCTCCTGCCGGTGGTGTCCGTGCCCGGCCCCCTACCCGGGGGCGTGCGCGGGTAGGGCAGGGGGAGGGTCAAGGAACGGGCGCGGTTTCCGGGCCGGGGGCGGGAAGGGTCGGGGGAGGGTGATGTTTCGCCCCCGTTCGGGGAAAGTCCGGTTTGTCCTGGGGTGGGGTGGACAGGGTGGCGGGCGGAGCCGCGGGCGCGGGGCCCGCGGCCGTGTTCCGACGGGGGTCCCCATGTCCGAGAAGAAGGTCGTCCTGGAGCAGGCCGCCCAGGAGTTCGCCGACGCCACCGCCACCCCGCCCTTCATCTACGAGCTGCCGCCCGAGCAGGGCCGGGAGGTCCTGGAGGGCGTCCAGAGCGGTGAGGGGGTGCCCAAGCCCGAGATCACCGAGGAGTGGATCACCGTGGAGGGCGGGCCCACCGGGCGGGTGCCGGTGCGGATCGTGCGCCCGGCCGGGTCGGCCGGGATCCTGCCGGTGGTCTACTACATCCACGGGGCGGGCTGGGTGTTCGGCAGCGCGAGCACCCACGACCGGCTGGTGCGGGAGCTGGCGGTGCGCACCGGGGCGGCGGTGGTCTTCCCCGAGTACGACCGGGCGCCGGAGGCCGGGTACCCCACGGCGATCGAGCAGAACTACACGGCGGCCCGGTGGGTGGTCGAGCACGGTGCGGACAAGGACCTGGACGGGTCCCGTATGGCGGTGTGCGGGGACTCGGTGGGCGGCAACATGTCCGCGGTGCTGGCGCTGATGTGCAAGGACCGCGGGGAGGTGGAGCTGGCGGGGCAGGCGCTGCTGTACCCGGTGACCGACGCCGACTTCGACACCGGGTCCTACCGCGAGTTCGCCACCGGGTACTTCCTGCGGCGGGACGGCATGATCTGGTTCTGGGACCAGTACACGACCGATCCCGCCCAGCGGGCGCAGATCTACGCCTCGCCGCTGCGGGCGTCGCTGGAGGAGCTGCGGGGCCTGCCCCCGGCGATGGTGCTGACCGGTGAGGCCGATGTGCTGCGCGATGAGGGCGAGGCGTACGCGAACCGGTTGCGGGAGGCGGGGGTGCCGGTGACGGCGGTCCGCTTCCAGGGGATGATCCACGACTTCATGATGGTCGACAGCATGCGCGACACCCACGCGAACAGGGCGGGGCTGCTGCTGGTGACGGACTTCCTGACCGAGGTGCTGGGCACCCGGTCGGTGGTGCCGCGCCAGCAGGCGGGGCGGCGCTCGCAGGCCGCGGCGCGGTAGCGCGCGTGCGCGGGTGGTGGGGCGGGACCCTGGGGGTCCCGCCCCTTTTGTCATGGAGGTCAGGCGGGGTCGATGGCGGTGTTCTGGCCGGCCGCGATGCGCCAGCCGTGCGGGGTGCGGGTCAGGATGTACAGGGCGCGGCCGTGGGCGCCCTCGGCGGGGGCTCCGGTGGTGTCGACGGGGGTCTGGTGGACGTTGGCGGCGATGAGGTCGGGGGCCAGGGAAAGGAGTTTGACGACCTCGTAGCGGGCGCGGGAGTCGGCGAGGAGACCGGTCATGGCTTTGCGGGCGAAGTCGGTGATCTCGCGGCGTCCGTCCAGGCGTGTTCCGGCGGCGTTGGTCCAGGAGGCGTGGTCGGTGTAGAGGGCGCCCAGGGCGTCGGGGTCGTTGGTGTTGAAGGCGTGTTCCAGGGCGTGGACGGCGGCGGTGGCGTCGGCGCGGTCGGTGTCGGTGAGGGGGCCGACGGTCAGGGGTGTGCCGGTCACGGGTGCTCCTCGGGGTGTGTCGGTGTGGTCGTGGACCATTCGACAACCTCAACCAATATTGAGGTCAAGGGAAGAGGGGGACGCCTTCGCGCACCAGGTGCCAGTTGACGGTGTGGAAGTCGGCCGGGTCGATGACCTGCACGGCGGTGGCGTGGTCGATGAGCGCCTGGCGGATCTCCAGCTGGGCGTTGTAGAGCACGGGCGCGTCGGCGATGTGGGGGAAGGCGCCGCCGCCGGATTGGCGGTAGTTGTTGACCGCGACCGCGAATTGGTCGTCGTCGGCGACCTCGGCGCCGTCCAGGGTCAGGGAGGCCACCCGCTGCCCGGCGGGTCGGGACACGTCCAGGGTGTAGTCGACGCCGGCGAGCTGGTCGCAGTTGTAGTCGGGGGTGCCGTCGGCGTTGGTCAGGTCGGCCGGGTCGACGTCGCCGGCGGCGGGGACCTGCCGGTAGTAGCGGGCGGAGTGTTCGAGGTAGTCGCGCAGCTGGGCGCCGGTGAGCACCGAGGCGAGCAGGGTGTTGTCGTAGATGTACAGGGCGGCGATGTCGCGGATGCTCAGGTCGCCGGCGGGGAAGACGGCGGAGCGGCTGAAGGGGGCGGCGATGGAGAGCACCGGCAGGTCGGCCTCGGGGGTGCCGGCCAGGGCGGCGGCCACGGTGTCGGTCTGGACCCGGTGGACGAAGTCGACGATGGCGGTGTCGGTCCAGCAGGCGGTGGCGGCGCTGAGTTCTCGGGCGCTGGTGGCGACGACCCGGTTGACGTAGGCGACGGTGGCGGCGTGCTGGTCGGCGACCAGGGCGGCGACGCGGGGGTCCTCCTCGACGGTGTTGGCGTTGAGGGTCAGGGCGCTCTTGGACACCACCCGCCAGCGGCCGTGTTCGCGGCGCAGGGCCAGGTCCATGACGGACAGGCGCCGCCCCCAGTAGGAGGGCATGGTCATGAGGACCTGTTCGCCGGTCTTCTCGTTGGTGACGAAGCGTTCGGGGACCTCCCGGTGGGCGTGGCCGAACAGGATGGCGTCGATGCCCGGGACCTGTCGGGCGACCAGGGCGGAGGCGTTCTCGACCGGCAACTCGCCCTGGTAGGAGGAGGATCCGCTGTCGCCGGCGTGGGCGCTGACGATGACGATGTCGGCGCCCTCGCGGCGCATGAGGGGTACCCAGCGGCGGGCGGTGTCGACCAGGTCGAGGAAGTCCAGGCGGCCCTGGACGTGGTGGCGGTCCCACACGGCCGAGCCGGGGTTGGTCAGGCCCAGCACGCCGACGGTGAGGGGCTGGGTGCCGGGCTTGTTCGTGCAGTCGACCTTGAGGCGTTTGAGGGTGTAGGGCTTGTAGGCGGGGTCGGTGGTGCCGTGGTGGACGGCGTTGGCGGCCAGGGCGGGGGCGTCCATCTGGGAGATCCAGGTGTCCAGGTGGTCCAGGCCGTAGTTGAACTCGTGGTTGCCCAGGGTGACGGCGTCGTAGTCCAGGGCGTTCATGGCGCGGGCCATGGGGTGGGTCTCGCCGGTCTCGGTGATGGGTTCCACGACGCTGTAGTAGGTGGCCAGCGGGGCGCCCTGGATGGTGTCGCCGGAGTCGAAGAGCAGGGTGTTGTTGCGGCCGCGCTCGGCGCGGATCCGTTCGACGAGGGCGGCGGCCTTGGCGATGCCGATGTGGTCGCCGGCGGCGTCGGAGTATTCGCTGTCCTTGTAGTAGTCCCAGTTGAGACAGTGGCCGTGCAGGTCGGAGGTGCCCATCACGGTGATGAGCGCATCACGTGCGGAGGATGCGGCGGCGGGGGTGGGCCAGCCGGCCAGGGCCAGGGCGCCGGCGGCGCTCAGGCCGCCCAGGGCTCCGCGTCGCGAAATGGTGGGCTCCTTCGTCATGGGGCTTCTCCCGGGGGTTTTCGGGCGGGGCGAAGCCACACACGGTAACGGGTCCGGTGCTGTGGGGGAACCGGGCTCGTGTGAACGATCGGTGCACACGACAGGAGAGGGATGCCGGTGGTGGAACGGGGCGGGGCGGCGGTGCGGCACGCGGCGGGGGTGCGGGGTCAGAGGGCCTTGCGGTAGCGGAGGGCGGGCAGGCCGGAGTCGAAGAAGTCCTCGCCGTCCGGGTGCCAGCCGGTGGCCTCGTACAGGGCGCGGGCGGCGGTGTTGTCGGGCAGCACCTGCAGGGTGACGGCGTCGGCGGCCCCGGCCAGGTGCTCCAGGGTGGTGTCCAGGAGGCGGCGGCCCCAGCCTTTGCCCTGGAGGGCGGGGGCGACGGCCAGGTGGGTCAGGTGGGCGGTGTGCTCGCCCGGGGCGGGCAGGTGGGTGAGGGTGTAGCCGCCCGGGGGGCGGTCCGGGGCGCGCAGGACCAGGAGCAGGCGCGGCGTGTGCAGGAGTTTGCGCAGGGCGCGGGCGCGCACCGCCGGGTCGGGGGCGGTGCCGTCGCGGTCGGCGACGGCGGCGGTCCACAGGTCCGCGCAGGCGGTGTGGTCGGCGGCGGTGCCCGAGGTGATGGCCGGTGTGATGGCGGGGCCTCCTGGGGTGTGATGGTGGGCACGTCTGCGGGGCGGGCGGCGGGGGGCGTCGGCGCCGGGCGGGGCGCGGGGTTCACCTGCGGGGCGCGGTGACGGCGGCGGCCAGGCGGGTCAGGCAGGTCAGGGCGGCGTTGACCGCCGGGTGGGTGCGCGAGCCCTCTCGGGTGCAGGTCAGGATCTTGCGCGCCGGGGCCGGCTTACCCTGCAAGGGGATGCGCGCGATGGGCAGTTCGGGCAGGTCGGCCAGGCGGGGGATGAGCGCCACCCCCAGCCCGTGGGCGACCAGGGCGGCGATCGCGTTCCACTCCTTGGCCTGATGGGGGCCGTGGGGGGTGAACCCGGCCGCGCCGCAGGCCGACATGGTGTGCGCGCTGCAGGTGGTGTCCGGGGGCGGCAGCACCCAGGTCTGGTCGGCGGCCTCGACCAGGGGCACCTCGGTGCGGTCGGCCAGGGGGTGGCCGTGGGGCACCACCAGGTCCAGGACGTCGTCCAGCAGCGGTGTCTGGTCGAACCGGGTGTCGGTGGGCGGAGGCACGCCGGGGGCGGCCTCGACGACGGCCAGTTCCACCTCGCCCTGGAAGAGCAGGTCCAGGGCGTGCCCGGGTTCGGCCTCGGACAGGCGGATGTCCAGGCGGGGGTGGGCGGCCGACAGTTCGGCGGCCATCGGGGCGAGCAGGCGCGAGAGCACCACCGGGAAGCAGGCGATGCGCAGCAGCCCGGCGGGTTCGGTGCCCAGGCCGCGGATCTGGATCTCGGCCCGTTCCCAGCGGGCGGTGATGTCGTCGGCGTGGGCGAGCAGGTCGTGGGCGGCCGGTGTGAGCCGGACCCCGCGGCCGCGGGGTTCCAGCAGGGGGACGTTCAGCTCCTTGGCGAGCAGGCGGACCTGCTGTGAGGCGGCCGAGGTGGTCATGTGCAGGGCGTCGGCGGCGGCGGTGACGGTTCCGTAGTGGGCGACGGCGCGCAGGACGCGCAGGCGCCGTAAGTCAATCATGTAGTCCATGCTTCATGGTCTGGTCCAAAAATTCAACGTGGACATTGAAGATGTGTGGAGAGAGGCTGGAGGAGTCCGGCCCCGACGAGAAGGAACGAGAGCGACGATGACGAGCACCTGCCCGCACTGCGGCTGGCCCGACTCCCAGCCCTTCCGTGTGATGTCCCGGCACACCACCGCCGCCGGGCTGACCATGTGGGTGCGCTGCGCGTGCGGCTCCCTGCAGGTCCGCGAGGTCGGCGCGGCGGGGGTGCGCATCGTCTCGCGCGGGCGCCCCGACCTGGTCCCGGGCGGCGACGGCTGCCCGGCCTGACCGCCGGCTGGTCCCGGCCCCGGCGGATGCCGCGGCCGCTGCGGGGGGTGGCCGCCTGGGTGCGGGCGGCACGCCGGGAAGGGGCCCGGCGGTCTCCGGGCGGAGGATCCGCCGCGGGCCTAGGCTCGGAGGGGACGCGTCGCCGACTTCGGAGGTCCCCATGAACGGGCAGGAGGGCGCACCGCCCACGGAGTTCCCCGCGCGGATGGGCAAGGTGGCCCCGCGCGAGCTGGCCGCCCACGGCTACACCCGCTACGAGCACCTCACCCGGGTCACCGCCGAGGACCTGCTGAAGATCCACGGGGTGGGCCCCAAGGCGATCCGCGTCCTGCAGGAGGAGCTGGACGCCCGCGGCCTGTCCTTCGCCGACGGCTGACCCGGCGGGCGCTCAGGCGTGGGGCGTCGAGGGGGCGAGCACGGCGCGGGTCTGCGGCAGCCCCGCCAGGTCGGTGATGATGGCGATGTGCTCGTACAGGCCGCCGAGCCGCAGGCTCGCGGCGTCCTGGCGTCCGCCCAGGGCGAGCAGGGGGACGAACCCGAAGCACTGCTCGAACCCGGGGACGCCGTCCCGGGCCGCCGCCTGCGGGTAGGGCTCCCACTCGAACACCGGCTGCCGGTCGGCGGGGTTCTCGATGATCGCCGCGAGGCCGTCGAGCGTGGTGCCCTGCGGGATCACGTCGATGGCGCCCCAGCGGAACTTGACGACGAGGAACAGGCCCTTGACGTGGATGACCACGTCCGCGTCATGGGGCCTTGCTTCCTCGCGGCCGGTTGCGGGGCGGTGCGGAAATCGTGGCGCACAGGTGGTCCGCGATACGGTTACGACCATGAACAACACCCCGACACGACCGTCCACGTCGGTTGAGGACTACGTGAAGGTCATCTACGACCTGCAGGAGCGCGGCACCGGCCCGGTCACGATCTCCGGGATGGCCGAGCGGCTGTCGGTGTCCAACTCCTCCGTGTCGGGGATGCTGCGCAAACTCGGTGACCTGGGCCTGGTCGAGCACCGCCGGTACGGGTCGGTGCGCCTGACCGAGGAGGGTACCAAGGCGGCCCTGTCGGTGCTGCGCCGCCACCGCCTGTTGGAGACGTACCTGGTGGCGGCGCTGGGGTACTCGTGGGACGAGGTGCACGACGAGGCCGAGATCCTGGAGCACGTGGTCTCGGACAAGTTCGTCGACCGCATCGCCTCCTACCTGGGCGATCCGGTGGTCGACCCGCACGGCGACCCCATCCCCACCACCGACGGCCGGGTGGTGGAGCGGCCCTCGGTGCTGCTGTCGGAGGCCGACGAGGGTGTGGAGGGCACCATCGTGCGGGTCAACGACACCGACCCGGACCTGTTGCGGTACCTGGCCGATATCGAGATCGGCATCGGGATGACGGTGCGGGTGGTGGAGCGCCAGCCGTTCGCGGGGTCGCTGCGCATCGCCGTGCGCGCCGATCAGGATGCTCGTGCCCGGGACCGGTCGCTGGGGCTGGTGGCCGCCGAGGCCCTGTGGATCGCCCCCGAGGAGGCCTGACCCCGGGCCCCGCCCGACCGGTCGGGCGGGCGGGGACGCCGCGCCCTCACCCCTG
>NZ_JBJJBV010000029.1:0-52698 GCF_045446735.1 Nocardiopsis protaetiae | reverse complement strand
GGCGCCGTAGCGCCGCCGTGCGCACAGCAGGTCGACCGTCACGCCCTTGCCCGCGTCGCCGAACCCCAGGTCGACGACGACGGCCGAGGTGTCGGCCCACTCCTGGGTGTTCACAGCCGGTCCGTCCCCGGGGCCGAGGCGTCGCCGCCGGGCAGGCCGGCCGAGCGCACGATCGAGCCGCGCGGCCCGGCCAGCGGCGCCAGCGCCCGGCCCACCACGTCACCGGCGTCGGACCCGGCGTCGGCGAGGTCGGACAGGCCCTCCTCCAGGTCGACGGCCTCCTCGGACAGGCCGATCGTCACCGCGATGGTCTCCGAGACGGCGCCCAGGTCCTCCAGGTGGATGACGTTCTGGCCCATGTGGGTGTCCCAGAAGGACCGCACGGCGTCGTTGGTGAAGTGGCTGCTGCCGCTCGGCATGATGAAGTACACCTCGAACTTGCGCCGCAGCTCGGCGAGGATCTGCGGGAACGGGATGTCCTCGGCCAGGTCGTCCCCGATGACGTCGCGCACCTCGCGGGCCTTGACCTTGCCGTAGGCCTTCTCGTCGCCGATCAGGAACAGGTAGCCCTTGCGGCCGCGCTTGTCCAGGCAGTCCATGGCGGTGTGCCGGGCCATGAAGTACATGGCCAGCTCGTAGGACTCGGTGACCTGGCCGCCGCCCCCGCCCTCCAGCAGGATGTTGTTGAGGTCCTCCTCCAGCTCGTTGCCGGACTCGAACTGGCCGACCTGGAGCGGGGCCCGGTCGCAGGTGGCGTCGCCGATCCCGCCGAACAGGATCTGCGGGTGCTCCACGTAGCCCTTGCGCAGCAGCAGGCCGAACAGCGCGGGCAGCTTGGTCTGGAGCACGCGGGGGACGCGGCCCATCGAACCGGTGACGTCGAACAGCACCGAGATGGCCAGCGACTCGGGGTGCTCGTCGGAGTCGCGGCTCTCGCGGGCGGTGACGCCCTTGGGGTCGAGCGTCTCGTGGACCTTCCACTTGCCGCGGGGGACGGACGACAGGACGTCGTCGGTGTAGCCGAAGTCGCTGCGTCCGGCGGAGGCGTTGTAGGCCTTGCGGGCGTGGTAGGCGTCGGTGGACCAGTGGCTGCTTCCCATGGTGTTCTCCTTGTGTCGGTGGGGGTGGTCAGGCGGGCATGGTGAAGGGGCGGAACCGGCGCGGCCCGTAGAGCCGCTCCAGGACCTCGTCGAGCTCGATCAGCAGGGCGAACGCGTCGGAGGGCCGCTGGTTCGCGGCCGGCAGGGCGCAGCCGCGGGCGAACGAGCGCAGCTCCCGGGGCAGGCGCCCGGCGGTGACGTACTCGACGCACCGGGTCGCCATGTAGATGTCGGTCCGCACCGAGGCGGGCCGCCGCTGCGCCACCTCGGGCGGGTACAGCTCCTTGCGGTGGGGGACCATCGCGGGGATGTGCGGGGCGGTGCGCGAGGCGTGCGCGGTGACCGAGTAGCACCAGTCGACCAGGATCAGGCCGTGCTCCTCGGGGTGGATCAGCACGTGTTCGGGCACCACCGCCCCGTGCACCACCCCGGCCCGGGAGGCCGCGTCGAGCGCCACCAGCAGGCGGCGCCACATCCACGCGGCGTCGCGCGGGTCGATGCCGTCGGGGTGGGCGCGGCGCACGTCGGCCAGGCTGTGGAAGCCGTCCAGCCGGGCCAGCACGTTGGCCCTGCGCTCGACCCCGGTGGCGGCGTCGCGGTGGCGGATCGACTCCAGCAGCCGGGGGAAGAACGCCCGCGCCTCGCGCGGCCCCTTCTCCCGGATCCGCTCCAGGGCGGTGGCCTCGGCCTCCATGAGGTCGTTGTCGCGCGGGGCCCGCGGCACCTTGAGCACCGCGCCGCGCCAGTGGCCGTCCCGGTAGCGGACGGGGTACAGGTCGGCGACGTCGCCCGAGGCCAGCGGGGAGGACCCCACGTGGTAGCTCCGGGTGGCGGTGACGACCACATGGTCGTCGAACCCGATCCGGCCCTGGACGGCCTCCCGGTAGCGCGTCCACAGCTCGGTGAGCCGGGTGAACAGCGCGGCGTCGCCGGCGGGGGTGTCGGGGTGCAGCAGCCGGGCCAGGCGCCGGTGGGCCGAGGCGGCCGCCGCGGGCACGGCGGTCGTGCCGTCGGCGGGGAGGGGGCCGAACAGGTCGGCGGGGTCATGGGCGGTGAGGACGGCGCGGGCCGCCTCCTCGACGGTCATCGTGACCTCCACGGGAGTCATGGGGCGCTCCTGAGCAGCGGCGGGTGCAGGGCGGCGGTGCCGCCCGCCCGGTACAGGCGGGGGCGGCGGCCGCCGCCGGAGCCGCCGCGGCCGGCCACCTCGCCGGTGTCCTCGACGAACCCGGGGGCGGCCAGGATCTTGCGGTGGAAGTTGGCCGCGTGCAGGGTGCGGTCCCACACGGCCTCGTACACCTCGCGCAGGTCGGTGATGGTGAACACCGGCGGCAGGAAGGCCGTGGCCAGGGAGGTGTACTCCAGCTTGGCGCGGGCCCGCTCGACGGCATCGGCGACGATGCGCGCGTGGTCGAAGGCGAGCTCGTGCCGGGCGTCGCCGCCGTGGCCCAGGTCGCGCCAGGGCACCCAGGCGGCCTCCGCGGTGTCGCGGCCCTGCTCGGGGTCGGGCAGGTCGGGGGCGAGCAGCATGTACGCCACCGAGAACACCCGCATGCGGGGGTCGCGGCCGCGGGCGCCGTAGGTGCCCAGCTGCTCCAGGTGCAGGCTGGTGGGCAGGGCGGTCTTCTCGGCCAGGACCCGCAGCGCCGCGTCGGGCAGGTCGGGGTCGGCGGGTCCGGCGGGGCCGTCCTCGGCCCGGACGAAGCCGCCGGGCAGCGCCCACCGGCCCCGCTGCGGGCTGGCGCCCCGGCGGACCAGCAGCACCAGGGGCTCCCCGGCGCGGACGGTCATCGCCACGACGTCGACGGTCACCGCGGCGGGGGCGTAGGCGTGCGGGTCGTAGGCGGCCAGGAACTCCCGCTCGTCCGCGTCCCGCCGCATCCCGTCGTCCACCATGGTCGGTCCAGTTCTTCTCAGAGTGAGTTTTTCTCGGTTCGAGTAGAACTTAACACGGTCCCGCGCCGGAGTCCACCCCTTTTCCGGCTTGATCCCGCCGTCCGATACGGTCGGTCCGGTGAAAGGGGAGGCCGTGGAGAGCCTGAAGGACCTGGTGAGGCCGGGTGCGACCGTGGCGCTGGGCGACGGGTTCGGCGCGCCGACGAGCGTCACCGCCGACCTGTGCGCGGCCGCCGCCCGCGCCGGCGACGTCCGCCTCATCCTGGGCTGGGTCCCCGAGGCCGACCCCGGACTCGACCCCGCCGCGTTCGCCGACGCCCGCACCGTCATGCCCGGCTGGGGCCTGCGCGAGCACGTCGACCGCGGCCTCATCGCCCACCCGCCGGTGCGCATGTCCGCCGTCCCCGCCCTGCTGCACGGGCTGTGGCGCCCCGACCTGCTCGTCGCCTCCGTCGTCCCGGTGCCCGGCGGGTACACCTTCGCCAGCGAGGTCGGCTGGCTGCGCACCGCCGTCGCGGCCGGCGCCCTGGTCGCCGGGGTGGTCTCCCCGAACCTGCCCCGCGCCGACGCCGGTCCGCCGCTGCCCGCCGACCGCGTGGTCGTCATCGGGGAGAGCGACCGCACCGCCGGGACCCTGCGCCCCTCGCCCACCGGCCCCGACCAGGTCGCCATCGCCCGCCACCTGGCGCCCCTCATCCCCGAGGGCGCCCGCCTCCAGCTCGGCTTCGGCCCCGTGCCCGCCGCCCTGGCCGCCGAGCTGCGGGTCCCGGTGCGCATCGACTCCGGCCCGCTGCCCGAGGCCGTCGTCGACCTGGACGAACGCGGCCTGCTGCTGGGCGACCCCGTCGGCATGTACCTCGTCGGCGGCCCCCGCCTGCACGCCTGGGCCGACGGCCGCCCCCTGCTCCACCCCGTCGAACACGTCCTGGACCCCGGCCGCCTGTCCGCCGACCCCTTCGTCGCCGTCAACACCGCCGTGGAGATCGACCACGACGGCCAGGTCAACGTCGAGGGCACCGCCCAGGGCGTGCTCGGCGGCATCGGCGGCCACTCCGACTACGCCGCGGCCGCCACCCGCTCCATCGGCGGGCTCAGCGTCATCGCGATCCCCACCCACCACCGCGACCGCCCCACCCTGGTCGAACGCCTCTCCCGGCCGGTCACCACCCCCTCCCAGGACGTGGAGGTCGTGGTCACCGAGCGCGGCGTCGCCGACCTGCGCGGCCTGTCCCGCGCCGAGCGCCGCGCCGCCCTGGCCGACCTGTGGGACATCGCGCCCCCGGACACCGCGCGCGGCTGAACGGCCCCGCGCCGTTCCCGGGCCCCGATACGCTCGACACGCCCGACCGGCACGGCCCCGGCGACACGCCGACGGCCGTGTGCGGGACTCCTGTCGTCCCGCGGCACTAGCATGGTGCGAACGAACGTTCGAGAAAGGTGTGGGACGCGTGCGCGTGCTGGGAATCGACCCGGGGCTCACCCGGTGCGGCGTGGGCGCCGTCGAGGGCGCCATCGGCCGCCCCCTGCGCCTCATCGGCGCCGACGCCATCCGCACCAGCCCCGACGAGGACCTGCCCCAGCGCCTGCTGGGCGTCGAACGCGGCATCGAGCGGTGGCTCGACGAGATCCGCCCCGACGCCGTCGCCGTCGAGCGGGTCTTCGCCCAGCACAACCTCAGCACCGTCATGGGCACTGCCCAGGCCAGCGGCATCGCCCTGGTCTGCGCCGCCCGCCGCGGCCTGCCCGTCGCCCTGCACACCCCCAGCGAGGCCAAGGCCGCCATCACCGGCAGCGGCCGCGCCGACAAGGCGCAGGTCGGCACCATGGTCGCGCGTATCCTCGGACTCGACGGCCCGCCCCGTCCCGCCGACGCGGCCGACGCGGTCGCGCTGGCCATCTGCCACATCTGGCGCGGCGGCGCCCAGGCCCGGGTGGCCCAGGCGCAGCAGGACTTCGCCCGCAAGGTCGAACTGGCCCGCCGCGCCCGCGGCACCCGCCCCTAGGGAAGGAGAAGGGCACCCGGCGCACCCGGGGCCCGCCTGGACATGATCGCGTTCCTCACCGGCCGGGTGGCCGCACGCGGCGCGGGCAGCGCCGTCATCGACGTCGGCGGGGTCGGCATGTTCGTGCAGTGCACCCCCAGCGCCCTGTCCCACCTGCACGTGGGGGAGACCGGCACCGTCGCCACCAGCCTCGTCGTGCGCGAGGACTCCCTCACGCTGTTCGGGTTCGCCGACGACGACGAGAAGCACCTGTTCGAGCAGCTCCAGACCGCCTCCGGGGTCGGGCCCCGGCTGGCCCTGGCCATGCTGTCGGTGCTCAGCCCCGACGCCCTGCGCCAGGCCGTGGCCGCCGAGGACACCGACGCCCTGACCCGGGTCCCCGGCATCGGCAAGAAGGGCGCCCAGCGCATCGTCCTGGAACTGCGCGGCAAGCTCGACCCGCCGGTCTTCACCGACGGCACCCTGCCGCCCGCCCAGGGCGCCGGCGCGGGAGGGGCCGGGCCCAACGGCGCCTGGCGCACCCAGGTGGTGTCCGGCCTGGTCAACCTGGGCTGGTCCGCCAAGGACGCCGAGGCCGCGGCCGCCGCCGTCGCGCCCCAGGCCGAGGAGACCACCGACGTCGCCGTCCTGCTGCGCAGCGCCCTGCGCACCCTCAG
Organism: Nocardiopsis protaetiae; assembly: GCF_045446735.1. Classification (NCBI taxonomy): domain Bacteria; kingdom Bacillati; phylum Actinomycetota; class Actinomycetes; order Streptosporangiales; family Nocardiopsidaceae; genus Nocardiopsis; species Nocardiopsis protaetiae. The sequence continues at coordinate 47,043 of NZ_JBJJBV010000029.1, read as the reverse complement.
CCGCGCCTAGGAGTATCCCGTGTACGACGATCACGACCGGCCGACAGGTCCCGCGGACCCGTACGCCCGCGAGGCGGTGTCCTCCGAGGCCGGGGCCGACGAGCGCCAGCTCGAAGGCGCCCTGCGGCCGCGCGCCCTCGACGAGTTCGTCGGCCAGGAACGGGTGCGCGAACAGCTCTCCCTGGTCCTGGACAGCGCCCGCAAGCGCAACCGCGCCCCCGACCACGTCCTGATGTCCGGCGGTCCCGGCCTGGGCAAGACCACCCTGGCCATGATCATCGCCGCCGAACTGGGCGCGCCCCTGCGCATCACCTCCGGTCCCGCCATCGAACGCTCCGGCGACCTGGCCGCGGTGCTGTCCACCCTCCAGGAGGGCGAGGTGCTGTTCCTGGACGAGATCCACCGGATGGCCCGCCCCGCTGAGGAGATGCTCTACGTCGCCATGGAGGACTTCCGGGTCGACGTGGTCGTCGGCAAGGGCCCCGGCGCCACCGCCATCCCGCTGGACATCGCCCCGTTCACCCTGGTCGGCGCCACCACCCGGGCCGGGATGCTGCCCGCCCCGCTGCGCGACCGGTTCGGGTTCACCGCCCACATGGACTTCTACTCGGCCGACGAGCTGGAGCGCATCCTGCACCGCTCGGCCGGGCTGCTCGGCGTCCCGCTGGCCGAGGACGCCGCCCGCGAGATCGCCGGGCGCTCGCGCGGCACACCCCGCATCGCCAACCGGCTGCTGCGCCGGGTCCGCGACTACGCCGAGGTGCGCGGCGACGGGGTCATGTCCCTGGACACCGCCCGCGCCACCCTGGAGCTGTACGAGGTGGACGCCCTGGGCCTGGACCGGCTCGACCGCGCCATCCTCGACGTGCTGCTCCACCGCTTCCGCGGCGGACCGGTGGGCCTGTCCACCCTGGCCGTGTCGGTGGGGGAGGAGGCCGAGACCGTCGAGGTGGTCGCCGAGCCGTTCCTGGTCCGCTCCGGGTTCCTGGCCCGCACCCCGCGCGGCCGGGTCGCCACCCCGCTGGCCTGGGCCCACCTGGGGCTCACACCCCCGCCGGACGCTGCCTTCGGCGCCGCGGCCGCGGCCTCCCAGAGCGGCACCACGGGTCCCACCGGCACCAACGGCAACGGGGCCTCCGGCACCCCCTGAACCGCCCCGGCGCAGGCCACGGCCCGCGCCGGAGCCGAGGCACAACCGTTAACACTCCGATCTCCACCGGTGGGAGAACGGTGACCGGCGCCACGTAAGCTGTGACGAACCGACCGAGACCGGGGTGACAACCCGCCCCGGGAGTGTCGTCCGACACCGAAGGAACGCATCGGCCTCCCCAGGCGTTGTAGCCAACGGGTGCCGTGCGGGCCGACCACGTCCGGACCGGCACGAACAAGGTGGTCGTCGCGTTGACCGCGCCGTCGGCCACACGACGAAGACTTCAGGAAGGACGCCCCGTGCAGGGCCTTTACCAACTCGCCGACGGAGCCGCGCCCGCAGGCGGAGGAATCCTCTCCTCGCTCCCCATGATCGCCCTCATCCTCCTGGTGTTCTGGCTGCTCATCTGGCGGCCCAACCAGAAGCGGCGCCAGCAGGAGACGCAGATGCAGAGCGCCCTCGTCCCCGGGGTCGAGGTCATGACCAAGGCGGGCATCTACGGCACCGTCGTCGAGATCCAGGAGAACGACGTGATCCTGGAGATCTCGCCGGGCACCCGGATCCGCATGCTCAAGCCGGGCATCGGCGAGTTCCTCACCCCGCAGACCGACGACACGCCGGTCGAGGACCGCCCCGACTTCGGCGACGACGACCCCAAGCCCAACAACTGACGGCGACCGCCGCCCGAACCCCGAGATGAGAACGCCCCGGGGTGAGCGGCCCGGCGCGCCACGCACGGACCCGCAGGTACCGGCCCCCACCGGGGCCGGTACCGTCGTGTCCGGCCCGTCCCGGCCGACCCCGGCCGTCGGACGGGACGCCCCGTCCGCCCCGGCACCCCCGGGCGCCCACGGCACCGCCACCACGGAACACCAGTAAGGTCCACACCGCACCATGGCCCACGACAACGCACCCGCGGACACCGCCACCCCGGAACTCCTCCTGGGCCGCATCCGCGACATCCCGGACTTCCCCCGGCAGGGCATCCTGTTCAAGGACATCACCCCACTGCTCAACGACCCCGCGGCGCTGGCCGCCACCGTCGCCGGGCTCGCCGCCCCCTTCCGGGACGCCGGCGTGGACCACGTGGTCGGCCTGGAGGCCCGCGGCTTCATCTTCGGCGCCCCGGTGGCGATGGAACTGGGGGCAGGGTTCGTCCCCGCGCGCAAAGCCGGGAAACTGCCCTCGTCCGTGATCGAGCAGCCCTATGATCTGGAGTACGGGACCGCGACCGTGGAGATCCACGCCGACGCGATCACCGAGGGCTCCCGCGTGCTCATCGTCGACGACGTGCTGGCCACCGGGGGAACCGGCCGGGCCGCGGTGGACCTGGTCCGCAAGGCGGGTGGTACGGTCGTGGGATTCTCCGTCCTGATGGAGCTCACGGCTCTCCACGGGCGCGAGAAGCTGTCCGACGTGGAGCCGCACGCCCTCCTCTCGGTCTGAGCGACCCGCCCACACCCTGCGCCACCGCGGCGTTCGGCGTACCGGGAATCCCCGCGGCGCCACGGCCGCCGACCACGCGTCGGCGCCGGTGGGAGGCCCACGGGGGACACTAGACTGAACACCTGAGGAGCGGCACCGCGGCCGCGATCGGCGACCGGCCCAGAAGAAACACACGTGCACCGGAGACCGCCGGGCGACGCCGACCGCCCGCACGATCCGGGCGGAACCGCGGGAGGTAGGCATGCCAGGCGACATTGTCTCGACCGGGACGGTACCCGGGAACGGGACGCGACCGGACGCCGCCCGCCCCCAGGCCGAGGGCGCCGCCCCCGCGGCCGGCGAGCGCTCCCCCGCGGACCGCGACCGCCCCACGACCGACGACCGCCCGGAGGGCGCCGCCACGGCGGCGCCCTCCGCCGCATCCACGCCCTCCACCGTGCGAGTCCGCAGAAGACTCGCCCGACTCGGCGCCCAGCGGGGAGTGACGATGAACCCGGTGCTGGAACCACTGATCAAGACCGTGCGCGCCACCCACCCCAAGGTGGACGTGCGGCTCATCGAGCGTGCCTACGAAGTGGCCGCCCACCACCACCGGGACCAGAAACGCAAGAGCGGCGACCCCTACATCACCCACCCGCTCGCCGTCGCCACCATCCTCGCCGAGCTCGGCATGCAGGAGGCCACCCTGGCCGCCGCCCTGCTGCACGACACCGTCGAGGACACCGAGTACACGCTCGCGGAGCTGCGCGCCGACTTCGGCGACGAGATCGCCGAGCTCGTCGACGGGGTCACCAAGCTCGACAAGGTCAAGTACGGCGAGGCCACCCAGGCCGAGACCGTCCGCAAGATGGTCGTCGCCATGGCCCGCGACATCCGCGTCCTGGTCATCAAGCTCTGCGACCGGCTGCACAACATGCGCACCCTGCGCTACCTGCCCTCGGTCGCCAAACGGGAGAAGAAGGCCCGCGAGACCCTGGAGATCTTCGCCCCGCTCGCCCACCGCCTGGGCATGAACACCATCAAGTGGGAGCTGGAGGACCTGGCCTTCGCCACCCTCTACCCCAAGCGGTTCGACGAGATCGCCCGCCTGGTGTCCGAGCGCGCCCCCCGCCGCGACGTGTACCTCCAGGAGGTCATCGAGGCGGTCTCCGGCGACCTGCGCGAGTCCAAGATCAAGGCCACCGTCAAGGGCCGGCCCAAGCACTACTACTCGATCTACCAGAAGATGATCGCCCGCAACGTCGGCTTCGACGAGATCTACGACCTCATCGCCGTGCGGGTCCTGGTGGACAGCGTCCGCGACTGCTACGCGGCCCTGGGGACCATCCACGCCAGGTGGAACCCCGTGCCCGGGCGGTTCAAGGACTACATCGCCATGCCCAAGTTCAACATGTACCAGTCGCTGCACACGACGGTCATCGGACCCTCGGGCAACCCGGTCGAGCTCCAGATCCGCACCCGCGCCATGCACCGGCGCGCCGAGTACGGCATCGCCGCCCACTGGAAGTACAAGGAGGACCGCAACAGCGGCGGGGCCCCGGCCACGCCCAAGGGCGGCTCCGACATGGCGTGGCTGCGCCAGCTCATCGACTGGCAGCAGGAGACCAAGGACCCGGGCGAGTTCCTGGAGTCGCTGCGCTTCGACCTGTCGGTGCAGGAGGTGTTCGTCTTCACCCCGCAGGGCGACGTCATCTCGCTGCCGCAGGGCGCCACCGCCGTCGACTTCGCCTACGCCGTGCACACCGAGGTCGGCCACCGCACCGTCGGCGCCCGGGTCAACGGCCGCTTGGTGTCCCTGGAGACCGAGCTGCACAACGGCGAGACCGTCGAGATCATCACCTCCAAGGACCCCGACGCCGGACCCAACCGCGACTGGCTCGACTTCGTCAAGAGCGCCCGCGCCCGCAACAAGATCCGGCACTGGTTCACCAAGGAGCGCCGCGAGGCCGCCATCGAGCTGGGCAAGGAGGAGATCGCGAAGGTCATGCGCAAGCAGGAGCTCCCGGTCAAGCGCCTGTTCAGCGGAGAGGCCATCATCGCCCTGGCCGACGAGCTGCGCTACCCCGACGTGGACGCCCTGTACGCGGCCGTGGGGGAACGGCAGGTCAGCGCCCAGAACGTCGTCACCAAACTGGTCGACTCCATGGGCGTCGTCGACGACCACACCGAGGACATCGCCGAACCCGCCCTCCCCACCAAGGCGCCCCGCCAGCGCCAGCCCGGCAACCCGGGCGTGGTCGTGGAGGGCGACGCCGACGTGTGGGCGCGCCTGTCCAAGTGTTGTACGCCGGTGCCCGGCGACGACATCGTGGGCTTCGTGACCCGCGGCAACGGGGTGTCGGTGCACCGCGCCGACTGCGTGAACATCGCCACCCTGGACCCCGAGCGCAAGGTACGGGTGGACTGGTCGCCGACGGAGGACTCGCTGTTCCTGGTGGCCTTGCAGGTGGAGGCCTTGGACCGGGCGAGGTTGTTGTCGGACATCACGCGGGTGCTGTCGGACCAGCACGTCAACATCCTGTCGGCGACGGTCCAGACGAGTCGGGACCGGGTGGCGCAGAGCCGGTTCACCTTCGAGATGGCGGACCCGGCGCACTTGGGGAGTGTGCTGCGGGCGGTACGGAACGTGGACGGGGTTTACGACGTGTACCGGGTTCGGAACTGAGATGGGGGTTGGGGCCGGGGTGGGGATGGGGCCGGGGGTGCTTGGTCCCGGTCTTGGTCCCGGTCCCGGTCCGTTCCCTTCCTGGAGGCCTTGGCCACAGCCGGAGGGTTTTGCGCCTCCCTCGCCCTAGGGGGTGAGGGGAGGAAGGAGTGCTTCCTTTGCCTTCCTCGCCGCGGGGGGGGGGGCTGGAGAGAGGGTTTCTGTGGCTGTCATCCCTTGGGGCGCAGGTCCCGGTTCTTCCTCCGGTCTGGGGCTGGGGCTGTGGGTATCTGCGGCCGTCACCCCCTGGGGCGCGGGTTGTGGTTCTTCCTCCCGACACCCCCTTGGGTTGGGGAGGGCGATCGGGGCGGGGGTTACCCCGTCTGTGGTCGGGCTTTCAAGCGAGGTCTGCGCAACAGCCTGTTTCCAGTCGGAGCGTTCTTTCCGTGGACCTGTGTGGCTGAGCGTGCCGCCGGGCCCCGACCCGTCCCCGGAACAAACCCCCATCGCCCGGGGCGTGCAGGAGACGCGTACGCCTTTTGGTCTGCCGCCCCTTCTACGTGGGGACGGCTCCGCGCCCGGCACGGGTCTGTACGTTCCCAGGGGGTGACCCGTGGAGACCAACGCGACCGTGTGCGGCCCCCTACACCGCCGTCCGCAGATGGCGGGGGTTTGGGAAACCTGCTCTTGCTGTCTCACCCCCTGGGGCCGGGGTCCCGTCCCGCTCTACCGACACCCCCTGGGGCCGGGGCGGGAGGCCTCCTACTGCCGTCACCCCCTGCGGCGGGGGTGGTCAGGGATGTGGCCGGGCTGTGGCCAAGGACCCCAGGCAAGTGGGTGACCCCCTGGGGTTGGGGCGTGAGGCCTCGTGCGGCCCTCACCCCCTGCGGCGGGGGAGGCACAACGCACTCCGGCTGTGGCTAAGGCCCCGGGTAGGTGACCGGGCTGGGGCTGAGGCCCCGGGTTAGGTGGGAAACCCCCTGTGGCGGGGGAGGCGCGATGCCTTCCGGTTGTGGCTGGGGGCTCCAGGCCGGGGGCAACCCCCTGCGACTGGGGCGGGAAGCCTCTTGCCGCCCTTACCCCCTGGGGCGGGGGTGGCCGGGTTGGGGTTGAGGGCTCCGGGTCGGGTGGGAAACCCTCTGGGGCGGAGGTCGCGCTGGTGTGACCGGAATCCTCAGTCACAGCCGGAGGGCGTCGCACCTTCCTTCGCCCCAGGGGGTGAAGGCCGCAGTGGCGTTCCCCGCCCGGCCCCAGGGGGTTGCCCGCCCGACCGGGACCTCCATTCCAGGGGGTTTCCCACTTACCCGGGGCCTCAGCCATAGCCCTATCCCCCTCTTGGAGTCCTCAGCCTCAGCCCGGCCACCTTCCTGACCACCCCCGCCGCAGGGGGTGACGGCCGCACAAGGCCTCCCGCCCCGACCCCGGGGGTTGCCCACCTTTCCTGAGGCCTCAGCCCCAGCCCGGTCACTTTCCTGGCCTCCCCCGCCGCAGGGGGTGAGGGCCGCACGAGGCCTCCCGTCCTGGCCCCGGGGGGTTTCCCACCTGACCTGGGGCCTCAGCCCCAGCCCGGTCACTTTCCTGGCCTCCCCCGCCGCAGGGGGTGACGGCTGCACGAGGCCTCCGGCCCCGGCCGAAGGGGGTTTCGGTAGAGCGGGACTGGACCCCGGCCCCAGGGGGTGAGACAGCAAGAGCAGGTTTCCAGGACAGCAACCATCTGCGGAGGGCGGTGTAGGGGGCCGGTCTCGGTCGCGTTGGTCTCCACGGGTCACCCCCTGGGAACGTACAGACCCGGGCTGGGCGCGGAGCCGTCCCCACGGTACGACGCCCGGCAGACCAAAAAGACGTACGCGTTGGACTCACGTCCCGGGTGGTGGGGGTGTTTTCAGGGGACGGGTCGGGGCACAGCGCACATCCCCGGCCACACAGGTCCACGGAAAGACGCTCCGACTGTGAAGCCGCGGTTGCACAGACCTCGCTTGAAAGCCCAGACACCTGGCGTAGTAACCCCCGCCCCGATCGCCCTCCCCGCCGCAGGGGGTGTCGGGAGGAAGAACCACAACCTGCACTCCAGGGGGTGACGGCCGCGGGTGCCTACAGCATCAGCCCCAGACCGGAGGAAGAACCGGGACCTGCGCCCCAGGGGGTGACGGCCGCAGATACCCACAGCCCCAACCCCAGACCGGAGGAAAAACCGGGACCTGCGCCCCAAGGGGTGACGGCCACAGAGACCCCCTCAGCCCCGGCCCCAGCCCGGGGGAAGACCCACGACCCCGACCCCAAAAGGTGACCGCCGCCGGAACCCACCCACCCCCAAGGATCCAGGCGCCGCGGTGGCTCCGAGCCCGATCACTTCCAATCCGGTCACCCCGCCACCTCCAGAACACCCATCATGCCCAGGTCCTCGTGGTTCAGGATGTGGCAGTGGTAAACAGTCCGCCCGCCGCCGTGGCGGAAGGGCACCAGGAGGCGGACCGTCGACCCCGCGGGCACGTTCACCGTGTCGCGCCAGGCCCGGAAGGGCTCGGGGACGCCATCGCGGTCGAGTACCTGGACCGGGTAGCTGTGCAGGTGGAAGGGGTGGTCGGCGGCGTGGTCGTTGGCCACCTCCCAGATCTCCAGGGTGTCGAGGTCGGCGCGGGCGTCCACCCGGTCCATGTCGAAGACGCGCCCGTCAACGGTGAATGCGCCGTCCGGGGCGGCGTCGAAGACCACCCGCCGGGTGCGGACGGCGGTGGCGGGGTCGAGTTCCTCGACCGGGGCCAAATGGTCGGGGAGGGGCACCGGCGCCAGTCCCTCGGGGACGTCCAGGACGAGGAGGGTCTCTTCGTCGTTGGCGGCCTCCCCGCCCGGGCCGTGGACCGAGTAGGGGAGGCGGACCAGGCCGAGGGGACCGGCCTCGGTGGTCTCCACCAGCACCTCGGCGCGCTCGCCCGGGGCGAGCAGGATCTCCTGGACCCGGTGGGGGCGCTCGATGAGTCCGGCGTCGGTGGCGATGAGGTGCAGCGGCGGGCGGCTCCGGTCGCGGCGGACGCAGCCCAGGAGGAGGTGGTCGCCCGCGGTGGCGTTGAGCAGCCGCAGCCGGGTGAGCCCGCTGCGGACGGTGGTCCCGGGCCGCCGGACCCCGTTGGCCAGGATCTCGCGGCCGGAGACGGTGAACATGACCAGCCGGTCGTCGGCCTCGACCAGCCCCGGCCGCTCGTCGGCGGGGCCGGTGACGACGACCGGCCCGGCCAGTCCGGCGAGCAGCTGGCGTTCCACGTCGCCGTGGGCGTGCGGGTGGTACCAGTAGGTGCCCGCGCAGCCCGGGGTCACCGTGAACTCCTGGGAGGAGGACCCGCCCGGCATCACGTGCTCCAGCGGCCGGTCGACGTCCGGGGTGAGCGGCAGCCCGTGCAGGTGCAGGCTGCTGGGGGCGTCGGTGGTGTTGGTGAAGTCGACCCGCACCCGGTCGCCCTCGCGTAGGCGCAGCAGCGGTCCGGGGCTGGAGCCGTTGTAGACCAGGCCGGGCCCGGCGGAGGCGGCGACCAGTTCGGCGACCCGCAGGCCGTCGGTGTCGGTGGTCGCCAGTTCGGGGAGGCCGGGCAGCTCGGGGCGGTCGGTGGGCAGGTCCGGCCCGGTGAGGGCGCGGACGGCGGGGACGGCGGCCGCGGCGGCGACCGCGGTACCGGCCGCCGCCAGGAAGGCGCGCCGGCCCAGCGGCGACCGGCGTGAGGTCTCAGTGGTCATGGCCGGTGCCCTCGCCCTCGGCCGCGCCCTCGGCCGCGCCCTCGACCCCGGTGTGGCCCTCGTGCCCGGCCGCGTCGCCTTCGCCCGTCACGGTCAGGCGGCCCACCATGCCGTTCTCCTCGTGGCTGCCCACGGAGCAGACGAACGGGTACACACCCGGCTCCAGGTCCACGACCACCGTGCGGGTCCGGCCGGCCGGGACGGTGACGTCGATGCCCAGGGACTCGATGGCGAAGCTGTGCGAGCCGTCGGTGTCGTTGGTGAACCGGAACGCCACCGGCCGCCCCTCGGCGACGGTGAGCTGCCCGGGCTCGAACTTGAAGTCCACCATGGCGACCGTCGGCAGGGCGGCGACCTGCTCCGGCGTCAGCGCGCCGGTGTCGTCGAGCTGCGGGGAGACCAGCACCAGGCCCAGGCCCAGCACCGCCCCCAGGGGGAGTCCGACCACCAGGGACCGGGCGCCCGCGAGCAGGCCGGGCACGGCGGCGACGAGGACGACGCCCGAGGCCAGGACGGTGGCCGCGGCGACCAGGAACGGCCCGACCTCGCCCGGCCGGGCCAGGTCGTGTGACAGGTCGGCGGTGCGCATCACCAGCAGGGTGACGACGGTGAGGACGGCGGGGACCGCGGCCCAGCGGGCCGAGCGCAGGTACCCGAACGCGGCGAGCAGCGGCAGCACCGCGATCGACGCCATGGCCGGGTTCGGGGCCCCGCCGGTGACGAGGTAGGAGAGCAGGGTGGTGGCGGCCAACGCCACCGTGGCGGCGACCGCGAACGCGGCGGGCGGCGGCTGCCGCCGGTCGGTCGCGGTGGGGGTCTCACGGATCTCGGTCATGGTCGTGCCTTCCCGTGTCGGGGGGTTGTTATTGAGTGGTCACTCACTTGCCGGGGCCGAAAAAACGCCCACCCCGCGGTGGGCGTGTTCTCTTAGTTCGCTGCCTTCGCTGCCTTCGCTGCCTTCTCGGTCTTCTCCTCGCGCCGCCCGTGGACGGTCATGCCGTTCATCAGGGTCAGCGCCCAGGGGGCGTCCACCTCGTCCAGGTCCAGGGCGGTGATCAGGTGGCACATCAGGCCCATGGCCATGAAGTACTGCACCTGGTCCCGGGTGCCCCCGGACAGCTCGTGCACCAGGGTCACCGCCGAGGCGTAGCCGCGCCGCATGGCCTCCCGGATCTCGGGGACGTCGGTCGCGCTCTGGGCGTGCACCTGGAGCATGAGCAGGTCGCGGTCGGCGATCAGGTCCGCGTAGGAGTCGCCCATCGCCGCCAGCACCTGGGGTGCGGGGGCGTCGAGCGCCTTCTCCGCGCCCTCGCGCAGCGCCTGCTCGATGAGCCCGAAGCAGCGTTCCAGCGTGGCCGTGAACAGGCCCAGCTTGTTGCCGAACAGCCGGAACACGTAGGCCTGCGAGATCCCGGCCGCGTCGGCGATCTCCGTCACCGGGGTGGCGTGGTAGCCGCTCCGGGCGAAGACGGGCACGGCGTGCCGCAGGATCGCGGCCTTGCGCGCCTCGGCCGTGGAACGGCCTGCTTCGGTGGTGTTCATGTAAGTGAGTACACACTCATAACCGGATCCTGTCAACCCCACTCGGATCGACCCCGCCCGCATCGACCCCGCCCGGATCAAACCCACCCAGGGATCGACCCCACCCGGGGACCGCACGGCGACGGCCCCGGTCCGTGGGGGACCGGGGCCGCTCGCTCGGCCGTCCGCTCGGCCGTCCGCTCGGCCGTCCGCTCGGCCGTCCGCTCGGCCGTCCGTTCGGGCGCCCGCTCAGATGCGGATCGTCGTCGAGCGCACGATCTCGAACACCGGGTGCCGGTGCGCCTCCGCCTCGAAGGCCTCGGCCGGGGCGTCCGGCGGGGCCTCGAAGTACGGCGCCACCACCAGCCCGCGCGGGTGGTCCAGGTACTCGCGCAGCACCGGGGCCGCCTCCGCGGCGTCCAGCTCGCGCACGCTGACCAGTTCGATCCAGCCGCCCTTGCGCAGCGTCGCGAACCCGTCCGCGCGGATGTTGCGGACCCAGTCGACCTCCCCGTAGGGGGCGACCAGGAACCGGCCCTCGTTGTTGTCCACGAGGTTGATCGGGACGGTGCGCAGGAAGCCCGTCTTACGTCCCCGCGTCGTGAGCAGGTACGTGTCGGGCGGGCACACCCCGTACTTGACGAAGCCGCCGAGCGCCGCGTTGAGCACCCGTCGCGCCCGCGTCATCTCGAACCGCTTCGCCGGTTCGTCCACCATCTGACAACTCCCTCGATCGCTTGTCCCCCATTGTGGTGGTTGTGGGCTGGGAACGTCAGGCCGGAGGTCCTCCGAACGCGGAGACGCCGGTCACCGGAGTGCGGAGGTGCCGGCCACCGGAGTACGAAGACCCCGGTCACCGGAACGCCGAGACACCGGTCACCGGAGTGCGGAAGTGCCGGTCATCCGAGATCCCGTTCACCGGAACGCCGAGATCCCGGTCACCGCCTGTCCGATGCTCAGCGCGTGGATCTCCTCGGTGCCCTCGTAGGTCGCCACCGTCTCCAGGTTCACCATGTGCCGCATCACCGGGTACTCCAGCGTGATCCCGTTGGCCCCGTGCACCGACCGGGCCGCGGCGGCCACCCGCTGGGCGGCGGCGACGTTGGCGAACTTGCCGAAGCTGACGTGGTTGTGGTGGGCCAGCCCTTGGTCCTTGAGCCGCCCGATCTGCAACGCGGTCATCCCGGCGTGGTTGACGTCCACGACCATGTCGGCGAGCTTGCGCTGGGTCAGCTGGAACCCGGCGATCGGCCGCCCGAACTGCTCGCGGGTGCCCGCGTACTCCAGCGCCGCCTCGTAGCAGGCCCGGGCCGCACCGGCCACGCCCCACACGATCCCGTAGCGGGCCTCGTTGAGGCAGGACAGCGGCGAGCCCAGCCCGCGCGAGCCCGGCAGGACCGCGTCGGCGGGCAGCCGGACCCCCTCCAGCACCAGCTCGGAGGTGATGGAGGCGCGCAGCGACAGCTTCCTGTGGATGACGTTGGCGGTGAACCCGGGGGTGTCGGTGGGCACGACGAACCCGCGGATGCCCTCGTCGGTGGCGGCCCACACCACGGCGACGTCGGCGACGGACCCGTTGGTGATCCACATCTTGGTGCCGTCGAGCACCCAGTCCGCCGTGTCGCCGCCGGAGCCGTCCCGGCGGGCGCGGGTGCGCATCGAGCCGGGGTCGGAGCCGGAGTCGGGCTCGGTGAGGCCGAAGCAGCCGATGGCCTCGCCCGCGGCCATCGCGGGCAGCCACCGCTCCTTCTGCTCCTCGGAGCCGTACTTGTGGATCGCGGCCATGGCGAGGGAGCCCTGCACGGACACGAAGCTGCGCAGCCCCGAGTCCACCGCCTCCAGCTCGCGGCAGGCCACCCCGTAGGCGACGGCGCTGGAGCCGCCGCAGCCGTACCCCTCCAGGTGCATGCCGAGCACGCCCAGGTCGCCGAACGCCTTGGCCAGCCCGCGCGGGTCGGGCAGCGTGCCCGCCTCGAACCAGTCCGCCACGTTGGGCAACAGCTCACGGGTGGCGAACGCCCGGACCGCGTCGCGCACGTCGCGTTCGGTGTCGTCCAGGCCGGCGTCCACGGCCAGGAAGTCGCGGGGGTCCGGGGCGGGTGCCTTGCGGTCGCTCATGAGTTTCCTTTCGGGTGCTGCTGGACGGCGCCGCGTTCGACCATCGCGTCGATCCGGTCGGCGGCCAGGCCCAGTTCGGTGAGGATCTCCCGGGAGTGCTGCCCCAGCAGGGGCGGCGCGGTCAGCGGGGGAGGCGTGTTCTCCAGCCGGAACCCGGCGCGGACCTGCTCCAGGAGACCGGCGGTGGGGTGGTCGACGGTGCGCAGCACGTCGTCGCCGTGGGCGTCGGCGGTGCGCAGCGCGTCCAGGACCCCGCGGACCCGGCCCACGGGCACGCCCGCCTGGAGCAGGCGCTCGGCCCAGTGGTCGGCGGGCCGGGTGCGCAGGGTCGCGGTGATCTCGGCGACCAGTTCCCCGCGGTGCGCCACCCGGTCCGGGTTGGTGGCGTAACGGGGGTCCTTTGCGAGGTCGGGGCGCTCCAGCGCCTCGCACATGCGCAGGTACAGCGCGTCGTTGCCGGCGGCGATGACGAGGTCGGCGTCGGCGGTGGGGAACGCCTGGTAGGGGACGATCGTGGTGTGGGCGTTGCCGACCCGGGCGGGCTCGACCCCGGTGACCAGCGCCTGCTGGGTGAGGTTGACCAGCCCGGACAGGGTGGAGTTGATCAGCGAGGCGCTGATCTCCTCGCCCCGCCCGGTGGCGCGGGCGCGCATCAGGGCGCCGAGGACGCCCACCGCGGCGTTGAGCCCGGTGAGCACGTCGGTGAGCGCGACCCCCACTTTGCTGGCCGGGCCCTCGGCGGGGCCGGTGGTGCCCATCAGGCCGCTCTCGGCCTGCACCACGATGTCGAACCCGGGGCGGCCCGCGGGTTCGTGCTCGGGCCCGAACCCGCTCACCGAGCAGTACACGACGGCCGGGTTGCGGGCGCTGACGTCGGCGTAGCCCAGGCCCAGCCGGTCGATGACGCCGGGCCGGAAGTTCTGCACGACCACGTCGGAACCCGCGCACAGCTCCTGCACGGCGGCCAGTCCGTCGGGGTCCTTGAGGTCCACGGCCAGGCTGCGCTTGTTGCGGTTGACCGACAGGAAGTAGGCGGCCTCCCCGCCCGCCCAGGGCGGGCCCCAGGCGCGGGTGTCGTCGCCTTTACCTGGCTGTTCGACTTTGACCACCTCGGCCCCCATGTCCGCCAGGAGCATGGTGGCGTAGGGCCCGGCCAGGACCCGGGACAGGTCGGCGACGCGCACCCCGGCCAGGGGCAGAGGCGGGGGCGGGGCCAGGGGCGGGGACGCGGGTACGGACGGAGGCACGGACAACGGGCTACTCCTCGCCGGTCGGCAACTGGTGGTCGTCCTTGAGCTGGTAGTAGCTCTCCAGGCAGCGGCGCAGCGCGGTGGTGAGGGCGGCCCCCGACTGGCCCGCGTAGCGGGTCTGCACCCGGCGCACCAGTTCGGCGATGTCCTCGGTGACCGACGCGCCCTCGACCAGGGCGCGGAAGAAGTCCTTGGCCAGGTCGGTGAGGAGCGTGGTGTCGGCGGCGACGATCCGGCCGTCGGCGGTGTCCACCGCCAGGACGACGCCCAGGCGCTGGTACTGGGAGTGGCTGGCCACGGAGTCGGGCAGGCGGGCGTAGCCGGAGATCAGGACGACCCGGGGATTGCGGAAGACCTGCTGCATACGGTCGTGCACGTACGTCACCTCTTCGATCGCGGGCATGCGAAAACTCCAGTGCTCTGGAGTCTCGCGCCTGGGAGGCGTCCGGGGGGAACCGGACACCCGCGACGTGAGGGCAGATGCGGACCAGTATGGCGCCCCCGTTCCCCGGCTGTCGAGTCCCGGCCGTCGAGCGGGTCCCCGAAAGCGTGTCCCGGACCACACCCGGATCGCCCTGTTGCTCCCGGCGGGCGCTGTGTTAATCTGCGTCGCAGGTCACGAGTACCAGCGCGAAGCCCCGGCTTGCTGGTCGGCAACCCTCCATCCGCGGTGGGGTGCCCCGGGTGAGGACCAGGTCCCGACACGACCGTGTCGGAGCAAGCGCGGACCCTTGGCGCTGCCTGATCGGCACCCCGTGGGTCCCATGACCCACTGAAGAGGTGTGCCATGACCGTCGTCACTCCCATCGGCTCCGCTCCGTCCGCCCGGCCCGACCTGAGCCGGTGCACGATCGTCACCGCCGAGGAGGGCGTCCCCCTGGTCACCGGCGGGCGCGTCGACTACGCCAACCTGGACTACGCGGCCAGCGCCCCGTGTCTGACCCCGGTCGCCGAGGCCCTGGCGGCGGCCCTGCCCTACTACGCCAGCGTGCACCGCGGCGCCGGGCACCACTCCCAGGTCAGCACCGACGCCTACGAGCGGGCCCGCCGCTCGGTGGCCCGCTTCCTGGGGGTGCGCACCGAGCCCGCCGACGCGGTGGTGTTCGTGCGCGGCACCACCGACGCCCTCAACCTGCTGGCCCGCGCGGTGCCGCAGGGCTGCACGGTGGTCGTGTTCGAGTCCGAGCACCACGCCAGCCTGCTGCCCTGGGAGCACCCGGCCTCCCGCGCCGGATCGGTGGTGCGCCTGCCGCTGCCGGAGTCCCCGCGGGCCGCGATCGACGCCGCCCGCGCCGCCCTGGCCGCCGCCCCGGAAGGCCCGCGCCTGCTCTGCGTCACCGCGGCCTCCAACGTCACCGGCGAGATCTGGCCGGTGGAGGAGCTGGTGGCGGCCGCCCACGCCGAGGGCGCCCGCGTGGTGGTGGACGCCGCCCAGTACGCCCCGCACCTGCCGTTCAGCCTCAAGGGCACCGGCGCCGACTACGTCGCCCTGTCCGCCCACAAGCTCTACGCCCCGTTCGGCTCGGGTGTGCTGGCCGGGCGCGCCGACTGGCTGCGCGAGGCCGCGCCGTACCTGTCCGGCGGCGGCGCCACGCAGCTGGTCACCGAGCACGACGTGGTGTGGAACGACCTGCCGGCCCGGCACGAGGCGGGCAGCCCCAACGTGCTGGGCGCGGTCGCCCTGGCCGCGGCCTGCGACACCCTCACCCCCAAGGTGCAGGAGCTGCTGCACATCCGCGAGACCGCCCTGGTGGAGCGGCTGCGCGCGGGCCTGGCCGAGATCGACGGAGTGCACGAGCTGTCCCTGTGGGACGAGGACCACCCGCGGGTGGGCATCGTGTCGTTCGTCGTGGACGGGATCCCCGCCGACCTGCTGGCGGCGGCGCTGTCGGCGGAGTACGGGATCGGGGTGCGGGACGGCCTGTTCTGCGCCCACCCGCTCACCCGCCACCTGCTGCCGCGGGGGCACGGCCAGGCGGTGCGGGCCAGCCTGGGCATCGGCACCACCTGGGAGCACGTGGACCGGCTCGTCGGCGCGGTCGCCGACCTGGTGGAGCGCGGCCCGCGCTGGGAGTACGCGGACGCCGACGGGCGCCTGGCCCCGGTGCCCGACCCCCGCTGAACGTCACCCCGCCGGGCCCCCTGCGGCGGGGCGGCCCTCCCGCCGTCCCCCGGGCCGGGAGATCCCCGAATCGGGGGCGTCGCCTGCGGGCGGCGTCCCCGATGTGTGTTTCGGGACCTTCGCCCGAGAAACCTTGGGGACACAAGGCATGACAAAAGCTGACATAGGGCGCATAACACACAGGTGTGTGCTGGGAATCACTTTTCCAAGGGGTAGCATCAGGCCCTGATGGC
Source organism: Nocardiopsis protaetiae (assembly GCF_045446735.1). NCBI lineage: Bacteria > Bacillati > Actinomycetota > Actinomycetes > Streptosporangiales > Nocardiopsidaceae > Nocardiopsis > Nocardiopsis protaetiae. The sequence goes on along the minus strand of NZ_JBJJBV010000029.1, from coordinate 30,833 downwards.
AAGGCGCGGTGCCGCGGACCCGACCGGTCCTGTCGACGGCGCGCCTGCCTCCCACGAGCGGACCGGCTGGGGGAGCGTGATCGTGACGGACGTCCGAGGCAACGAGGCGGGACCGCTCACGGGCGCCCATCGCGAACCGGTGCGCCGCCCCCGGCGCGGTTCCGGCGTCGTCGACCTGCGCGGCCGGCCCCCGCGGCCGAGCCCCGAACCCGACGAGGCCCTGCGCCGCCACACCGCCTTCCTGAACCGGGTCACCGCCTACCTGTGCGCCGACGCCCGCACCGCCCAGTTCGTCGACTGGGGCTGCCCGGTGCCGGGCCTGGCCGACATCGTCCGCGCCCACCGCCCCGACGCCCGCGTCGTCCACATCGCCCCGTCCGGGGTCGCCGGGACCCTCGCCTCCGACGGCGCCGTCGTCTCCGGCGACGGCGGCCCCGCCGCCGCCCTGCACCGCCTCGCCACCTCCGGGCTCGTCGACCTCGACGAGCCCGTCGCCGTTCTCATGACCCGGCCCTTCACCGCCGACGCCCCGCCCGAGGGCATCGCCGACCTGCACGCCCTGCTGCGCGGCGGCGGCCACCTCGCCCTGGCCTGCACCGCGCCCCACCCGGTGCTGCTGCGCGCCCTGGCGCCCTTCCACCCCGTCGAACCCGGCGCCGCCGACCTCGTGTGGTGGCCCTACCCGGACGAGGACGTCGCCGCCCCCGGCAGCGGCGTCCTGGGCGCCCTCGGTCGCGCGCCCGCCCAGGGCGGGGCCGGGCGCCGATGGCGCCGCTGAGCCACCCCCGGTGACCCCGCGGCCTACGGCTCCCCGCCCTAGATGACCTGGAGCGGGTCGACGCGGATCTGGGCCTGGTGCTCCTCGCGGCGGGCACTGCGGGCCGCCGCGGCCACCTTGAGCGCCCGGGCCAGCGCGCCCACCCCCGAACGCGGTACCCGGAGCAGGGCCCGCTCGGTGGTGTTCGTCCCGCCCGGCCCGGTCGGGCCCTCGCGGTCCGCACCCACCGGCACCGGCCCCAGGAGTTCCACGCCCTCGGGCAGCTCCACCTGGTCCAGCAGCTCGCGCACGTGCTCGGGGCCGCCGGTCACCGACGCCATCGACACCGCCGGGGGGAACCCCAGCTCGCGGCGGTCGGCCAGCTCGCGTTCGGCGAACCCCGCCGGGTCCCAGCGCACCAGCGACTGCACCACCGGCGAGGACGCCTCGGCGCACACCACCACCGTGCCGCCCGGGCGCACCAGCGCCGCGGCGCTCAGCCAGCGCCGCAGCGTCTCCTCGGTCGCCCGCAGGTCCAGCCGGTTGAGCAGTGCCCAGCCGTCCAGCAGCACCGCCGCCGCGTACCCGCCCTCGGCCACCGGCTCGGCCCCCGGGGTGGCCACCACCAGCGACGGCGTCCCCGGCACCTGCGGCAGCACCTCGTCGCGGCCGGAGGTGCGCACCGCCACCGACGGGAACGCCCGGCCCAGCTCCTCGGCGGTGCGCCGGTCGCCCACCACCACCGCGCGCATCCGGTTCACCCCGCACTCCGGGCAGGTCCACGCGCCCGCCACCCGGCCGCACCAGCCGCAGGAGGGCAGGGCGTGCGAGCCGCGCACCGCCAGCGGTCCGTGGCAGGCGTCGCAGCGCGCGGGCTCGCGGCAGCCCGCGCAGGCCAGCGTCGCCAGGTAGCCGCGCCGCGGCACCTGGAACAGCACCGCGCCCTCCCGGGAGGCCTGCCGGGCCACCCGCAGGGCCAGCCCGGGCAGCCGCGCCGAGCGCGCCGCCCCGTCCCGCTCCAGCTCGCGGTCGTCCCCGGCGGCCCGCACCACCGGGGCGCGCCGCCGCAGCACCGCCCGGTCGGCGACCAGCTGCCCGGCCCACCCCGAGTCCACCAGCATCTGAGCGTCGGTGGTCCGGGTGTGCCCGCCGATCAGGGCCGCCGCGTCCGCCCGGTGGGCGCGCATCGACAGCACCGTGCGCGCGTGCGGGTAGGGGGCGTGCGGGTCGGCGTGCACGTCGTCGCCGTCGTCCCACAGCACCACCAGGCCCACGTCGCGCACCGGGGCGAAGGCCGCGGCACGCGTGCCGACCACCACCCGCACCCGGTCGCGCAGCACCGCCAGCCACCGCCGGTAGCGCTCGGCCGGGCCCAGCCCGGCGGTCAGCGCCACGTGCCGGTCCGGGCCCAGCACCGCGGTCAGCGCCGCGTCCACCCGCTCCACGTCCCGGCCGTCGGGCACCACGACCACGGTGCCCCGCCCGGCGGCCAGCGCGGTGCCCGCCGCCACGGCGATCGCCTCGGGCCACTCCGGGCCCGGCAGCGCGTTCCACACGGCCCGGGGCGCCTTGCCCGCGGCCAGCTCCGCCAGGAACGCCGGCCCGTCCGGGTAGTCCTCCCACGGCCCCGCCTCCGGCGCACCGAAGTCCCCTTCGGCGCCCTCGGCCGGCTCCTCCTTCTCGGCCCGGGCGTGCCGGGGCGGCACCGCCAGCCGCAGCACGTCGCTCAACGTGCCCGCGTACCGGTCCGCGACCGCCCGGGACAGCCCCAGGACCTCGGGGGTGAGCACCGGCTCGGGGGAGACCACCGAGTCCAGGTAGGCCAGCCGCCCGGCGAACTCCGACGCCTCCACCCGCTCCGCCAGGAACCCGGTCAGCCTGCGGTTGTTGAACCGCACCCGCACCCGGCAGCCCGGCACCGCCGCCCCGTCCATGTCGGCGGGCACCCGGTAGTCGAAGTACCGGTCCAGGTGCGGCAGCGGGGTGTCCACCACCACGCGCGCGACCGGCAGCCGCTCGGCGGGCGTGCGGGGGGCCGGGCGGCCGGAGCGTTTCTTCTGCTTCTTCTCCGCCGGGGGCGCGGCGGCGATCTCGAAGAGGACCTCTTCGGGTCCGGCGGGCTGGGATGTCATCCCCTCTGGTGTACCAGAACCCGGCGACACCGGCCGTGGGACGCCCGGTGCGGCTGGTAGAACTGGGAACCCGCGGCGGTGGGCCGCGAACCGCGCACAGCCAGGGGGACCCGTATGAAACTCGTCTTCGCCGGAACACCGCAGGTGGCGGTTCCGTCCCTACAGGCCCTGATCGACTCCGACCACGAGGTCGCCGCCGTCGTCACCCGCCCCGACGCCCGCTCCGGCCGCGGCCGCAAGGTGGCGCCCAGCCCGGTCGCCGAACTCGCCGAGAAGGCCGGCATCGAGGTCCTCAAGCCCGCCAAGGCGGGCGACCCCGACTTCCTGGCCCGGCTGGCCGAGATCGCCCCCGACTGCTGCCCGGTGGTCGCCTACGGCGCGCTGCTGCCCCAGGCCGCCCTGGACATCCCCCGCCACGGCTGGGTCAACCTGCACTTCTCCCTGCTGCCCGCCTGGCGCGGCGCCGCCCCCGTCCAGCACGCCGTCCTGCACGGCGACGACGTCACCGGGGCCTCCACCTTCCGGATCGTCAAGGAGCTGGACGCCGGACCCGTCTACGGCACCTTCACCGAGGCGATCCGCCCCACCGACACCAGCGGCGAACTCCTGGAGCGGCTGGCCGACACGGGCGCCGGGCTACTGGTCCGCACGATCGACGGCATCGCCTCGGGCGAGCTCTCCCCGGTCGAGCAGCCCGACGCCGAGGTCTCCTACGCCTCCAAGCTGGAGCCCGCCGACGCCGAGGCCGACTTCACCGCCCCGGCCCAGCGCGTCGACCGGCTGGTGCGCGCCTGCACGCCCGCCCCCGGCGCCTGGACGACCTTCCGCGGCGCCCGGCTCAAGCTCGGCCCGGTCGTCCCCGTCCCCGACGCCGACACCCCGGCCCTGGACCCGGGCCGCCTGCACGCCGACAAGAAGCAGGTCCTGGTCGGCACCGCCACCCACCCGGTGCGGCTGGGCGAGGTGCAGCCCCAGGGCAAGCGCGCGATGAACGCCGTGGACTGGGCCCGTGGCGTGCGTCCCACCGCGGATGACCGCCTGGGCGACTGAGCTGCCGTAGGCTCGGGACCGGGTGGGGCCGCGTCCCGCCCGGTCACGTCCTTCAGGTCCAGGAGCAGCACACGTTGAGCGAGCAGTCCCGATCCCCGTACCGCCGTCCCCGCCGCGGGCCCCACTCCGGCGGGGCACGGTCCGGCGGGACCCAGGGCGGTGCCGCCAAGGCCGGCGCGCCCCGCGACCCGGCCCGCCGGGTCGCCTACGACGTCCTGCGCGCGGTCCAGGACCGCGACGCCTACGCCAACCTGCTGCTGCCCTCCCTGCTCAACGAACGCGGCATCGCCGGGCGCGACGCGGCCCTGGCCACCGAGCTGACCTACGGCACCCTGCGCCGCCAGGGCACCTACGACGCGATCATGGAGACCTGCGTGGACCGCACGCTCGCCTCCGTGGACGCCGAGGTGCTGCCGCTGCTGCGGCTGGGCGCCCACCAGCTGCTGTCGACCAAGATCCCGCCGCACGCCGCGGTCAGCGCCACCGTCGACCTGGCCCGCCGGGTGGTCGGCCAGCACCGGGCCCGGTTCGCCAACGCGATCCTGCGCAAGGTGTCGGCCCGCGACCTGGACGAGTGGACCGGGGTCATCGCCCCGGACCGCGCCGTCGACCCCAGCGGCTACCTGTCGGTGGTGCACAGCCACCCGCGCTGGATCGTCAAGGAGCTGGCCCGCGCCCTGGGGGAGCGGTCCAAGACCGGCCTGGTGGAGACCGAGCGCCTGCTCGTCGCGCACAACGAGCGCCCCAAGGTGACCCTGGTGGCCAAGCCGGGCCGCGCCACGGTCGAGGACCTGGTGGCCGCCGGTGCCGAGCCCACGCCGTACTCGCCGTTCGGCGCGCGCCTGCCCGAGGGCGACCCGGCGGCGATCCGCGAGGTCCGCCAGGGCCGCGCCGCCGTCCAGGACGAGGCCAGCCAGCTGGTGGCGCTGGCCCTGACCCGGGTCGACGTGCAGGGCCGCGACGAGCTGTGGCTGGACATGTGCGCGGGCCCGGGCGGCAAGGCGGGGCTGCTCGCCTCGCTGGCCGGGCGGAGCGAGGCGCGCCTGGTGGCCTCGGAGGTGCAGCCGGCCCGCGCCGGGCTGGTCGCCCGCGCGGTGCGCCGCGCCCCGCGCGACGCCGGCCGGGCGATCGCCGCCGACGGCACCCGGCCCGCCTGGCGCCCGGGGACGTTCGACCGGGTCCTGGTGGACGCGCCCTGCACGGGCCTGGGCGCGCTGCGCCGCCGCCCCGAGGCGCGCTGGCGGCGCACCGAGGACTCCGCGGCCGAGCTCGCCCCGCTCCAGCACGACCTGCTGCTGAACGCGGTGGAGTCGGTGCGGCCGGGCGGTGTGGTGGCGTACGTGACGTGCTCGCCGCACCTGGACGAGACCGATGTGATCGTGCGCCGGGTGCTGGACGAACGCGACGACCTCACCCTGCTGCGCGCCGCCGACCTGCTGGACGAGGTGCCCGGCCTGGCCGCCGGGGAGGACGGGAGGTACGTGCAGTTCTGGCCGCACCGGCACGGCACCGACGCCATGTTCCTGGCCCTGCTGCGCCGCGACTGAGCCTGCCCACCCGTGGCGCCCCCGAGCGGGGCGCCACGGTCATCTCCGGCAAAACCGGACAAACCATGATCTACATCGTCAAGTCGGGGCGCTTGGCGAGGACTCCCCAGGTCCGACCGCACGCCCCGCCCCGGGGCCCGCGGTCGGCCTGGCTACACTGCCAGGCGTGGCAATCCAGATCTCACCCAGCATCCTCAGCGCCGACTTCGCGCGCCTGGCCGACGAGGCCGCCGCCGTCCCCAACGCCGACTGGCTGCACGTCGACGTGATGGACGGGCACTTCGTCCCCAACCTCACGCTCGGCCTGCCCATCGTCGAGTCCCTGCTCAAGGCGACCGACACCCCGGTGGACTGCCACCTCATGATCGAGGACCCCGACCGCTGGGCCCCCGCCTACGCCGAGGCCGGGGCGGGCAGCGTCACCATCCACGCCAAGGCCGCCAACGCCCCCGTGCGCACCCTGCGCGAGATCCGCCGCCTGGGCGCCCGCGCCGGACTGGCCCTCAACCCCGCCGAGCCGATCGAGCCCTACGCCGACCTCGTCGGCGAGATGGACATGCTCCTGCTCATGACCGTCGAGCCCGGCTTCGGCGGCCAGAGGTTCCTCGACCTGGTCCTGCCCAAGATCCGCCGCGCCCGCGAGATCCTCGACAGCCGCGAGGCCTCCGTCTGGCTCCAGGTCGACGGCGGCGTCGGCGATGAGACCATCGAGCGCGCCGCCGAGGCCGGCGCCGACGTGTTCGTCGCCGGGTCCGCCGTCTACGGAGCCCAGGACCCCGCCAAGGCCATCGACTCCCTGCGCGCCCAGGCCGTCGAGGCCGCGGGACGCCGGTAACGATCCCGGCGCGGCGCCGGTGTGCGGCTGGTCACACCGGCGCGGAACCCCCTAAGCTTGCGCCCCGTAGTCGTCGATTCAGCTTGGTCGCGGCTCCGTCTTCCCCCCGCGCGGCGCGGACCGGGGGAGCGGCGCGGCGTGAGCGCGTTGCCAGGCCCGGACATCCGGAGTGCTCGTTTTGAACCTGGACGTGCTGTGGGACGCCGAGACCATCCCCATCCGCTGGCTCCAAGGAGTGGGGGACTGGGCCGTCCTCCCCCTGACGGCGGTCACCGGACTCGGCTCCCAGGTCTTCGTCATCGTCCTGCTCGCCCTGATCCTGTGGTCGGTGAACCCCGGGCTCGGCGCCCGGCTGTTCATCGCCTGCGTCGGCAGCGGGGTGGTCAACCACCTGCTCAAGGGCCTGGTGTTCGGCTCCCGCCCCTCCTGGTACGACGCGCGGATCGCCGCGCACGCCTCCCAGGGCAGCTTCGGCATGCCCTCCGGGCACGCCCAGAACGCCACCGTCCTGTGGGGCTACCTGGGGATCAGGTCCGGGCGGCGCGGCCTGCCGTGGGCGGCGGCCGGGATCATCGCCCTGGTCTGCCTGTCCCGCGTGTACCTGGGCGCCCACTTCATCAGCGACGTCGTGGTGGGGGTGCTGCTCGGCGCCGCCGTCCTGTGGGCGTTCCTGCGCTGGGAGGACCGGGTGCTGGCCTGGTGGCGCGGGCTGGACGCCCGGCGCTGGGTGCCCGTGGCCCTGGCCGTGTCCCTGGTGCCCTGCGTGATCGGCGCGGTGTGGCGGTACACGGCGGGCGCCGGCTGGGAGGTCCCGGCGGAATGGATCGGCGCGACCCCGATCGACCCGGCCGGGCACACGCTCGACAACCTGTTCATGCTCTCCGGCGGGCTGCTCGGCGGCCTGGTCGGCCTCACCCTGCTGGACCGGCGCGGCTGGTACAGCGCGGAGGGGACCGTCCCGGCCCGGGTGGCCCGGTTCGTGCTGGGCATCTCCGTGGTGGTCGCGGTGCTGGCCTTCGACGAGGTGGTGTTCGGGGGCCTGGCCGGGCTCGCCGGAGCGGTCTCGTCCTACCTCGTCTACGGGGCGATCTCGTTCTGGGCGGCCTTCGGCGCGCCGGAGCTGTTCCTGCGCAGCGGTCTGGCGCGGCGCCCCGCCACCCCCGGTGAACAGGGGGAACGCAGCGGCGACAACGCGGGGGAACCGGCCGACGACGCGTCCGATGCATGATCCCCATCACACGGACTAGGCGTCCCTGCTACCGCGGCGTTAAGATCGTGGTCGTCTCAGACATCAGTTGAGAATGCGTGCTCCGGGGTCGGTGAAAGTCCGAACCGGCGGTGACAGTCCGCGACCCGGCCGAGTCCATCGGCCGGTTGAACCGGTGGAATTCCGGTACCGACGGTGAAAGTCCGGATGGGAGGCAGCACGCGTCGGGACGGTCTGTGCGCCGTGGTGCCCCCGTGCCCGCGGCCCTTCGCCGACCCGCCGTGGACGCACGTTCCACACACGCCCCGGAGCCCCACCAGGCGAAGGAAGGCAAGGGCGTGTTCACAGGAATCGTGGAAGAGCTCGGCGAGGTCGTCTCCCTCACCCCCGCGGGCCCCGCGGGCGAGGCCGTGCTGCTCACCGTGCGCGGCCCCCGGGTCTCCTCCGACGCCGGCCACGGCGACTCCATCTCCGTCAACGGCGTGTGCCTGACCGTCGTCGACCGCGGCGAGGGCACCTTCACCGCCGACGTCATGAAGGAGTCCCTGGACCGCTCCTCCCTGGGCTCCCTGGCCGCCGGCTCCCCGGTCAACCTCGAACGCGCCGCCCGCGTCGACTCGCGCCTGGGCGGGCACATCGTGCAGGGCCACGTGGACGGCACCGCCCGCCTGCTCTCCCGGAATCCGGGTGACAACTGGGACGTTCTACGGTTCGAGCTGCCCGCCGGGCTGTCCCGGTACGTGGTCGAGAAGGGGTCGATCACGGTCGACGGCACCAGCCTGACCGTGTCGGCCGTCAGCGACCCGGGCGCCGCCGAGGAGTTCTTCGAGGTCAGCCTCATCCCGGAGACCCTGCGCGCCACCACCCTGGGCTCCCTGGCCGTCGGCGCCACCGTGAACATCGAGGTCGACGTCGTCGCCAAGTACGTCGAGCGCATCACCGCCGTGGCCGCGGCCGAAGACCGCGCCTGATCCCTTCCGGGGCGGACCCGTGCGGCCGCCACCGATCCCACACCACCCACCGACACCTGGAGCGGGAATGACCGTCACCGACACCACCCCGGCCGCGACCGACGCCGAGCGACCCGTGGTCCTCGACCCGATCGAGGACGCCATCGCCGAATTCGCCGCCGGCCGCGCCATCGTGGTGGTGGACGACGAGGACCGTGAGAACGAGGGCGACATCATCTTCGCGGCCGAGCTCGCCACCCCCGAGCTGCTGGCGTTCATGATCCGCTACACCTCCGGCGTGGTCTGCGTGCCCATGGAGGGCCCGGACCTGGACCGCCTCGACCTGCCGCTGATGACGGCGCGCAACGAGGAGAGCCTGCGCACCGCCTACACCGTCACGGTGGACGCCCGCGAGGGTGTCAGCACCGGCATCTCCGCCGCCGACCGGGCGCACACGATCCGCCTGCTGGCCGCCGGGGGCAGCCGCCCCACCGACTTCGTGCGCCCCGGCCACATCCTGCCGCTGCGCGCCCGCCCGGGCGGCGTGCTGGCCCGGCGCGGCCACACCGAGGCGTCGGTGGACTTCGCCCGGCTGGCCGGGCTGCGCCCCGCCGGGGTGCTGGCCGAGGTGGTCAACGACGACGGCACCATGGCCCGGCTGCCGCGGCTGCGCGAGTTCGCCGACGAGCACGGCCTGAAGCTGGTGTCGGTGGAGCAGCTGGCCGCCCACCGGCTGGCGCTGGGCGAGTCCCTCACCGAGGACGAGGCGCACCCGCCGCTGGTGACCCGCCTGGTGGAGACCCGCATGCCCAACCGGCACGGCGAGTGGCGCGCGGTCGGGTTCAAGGGGGCGACCGACGGCGCCGAGCACGTGGCCCTGGTCATGGGCGACCTGGGCGAGGGCACGGACGTGCTGGTGCGGCTGCACTCGGAGTGCCTGACCGGCGACGCGTTCGGGTCGCACCGCTGCGACTGCGGCCCCCAGCTGGACGCGGCCATGGCCGACATCGCCCGCGAGGGCCGCGGGGTGCTCGTCTACCTGGGCGGCCACGAGGGCCGCGGCATCGGGCTGCTGCACAAGCTGCGCGCCTACGCCCTCCAGGACGAGGGTGTGGACACCGTCGACGCCAACCTGCGGCTGGGGCTGCCGGCGGACGCCCGGGAGTTCGGCGCGGGGGCGCAGATCCTCACCGACCTGGGGGTCTCCTCGGTGCGGCTGCTGTCCAACAACCCGGACAAGGCCCAGGGCCTGGAGCGGCACGGGGTGCGCGTCAAGGAGCGGGTGCTCATGCCCGCGTTCCTCACCCCCGACAACGCCGCCTACCTGCGGACCAAGCGCGACCGGATGGGGCACGACCTGTCCGTCGCCACCGACTGATCGAGCACGAGACGACTGGGAGACAAGAAGCGATGAGCGGTGAAGGACGCCCGCAGGGGCAGCGGATCGACGCCCCCGGCATGTCGGTGGGCATCGTGGTGACCCGGTGGAACGCGCCGATCGTGGAGCCGATGCTGGCCAACGCGCTGGCGGTGGTCAAGGAGTCGGGCGCCGCCGAGCCGGTGGTGGTCACGGTGGCCGGGGCGGTCGAGATCCCGGTGGTGGCCCAGGAGCTGGCCCGCCGCCACGACGCGGTGATCGCGCTGGGCGCGGTCATCCGCGGCGGCACCCCGCACTTCGAGTACGTGTGCCAGTCGGTGACGCAGGGGCTCACCGACGTGGCGCTGCGCCAGTCCACCCCCGTGGGCAACGGCGTGCTGACCTGTGACACCCTGGAGCAGGCGCGGGACCGCGCCGGGCTGCCGGGCAGCGTGGAGGACAAGGGCGCCGAGGCGGCCCTGGCCGCGCTGGAGGCGGCCGTGGTCCTGCGCGGACTGCGGAGCTAGGCGGGGGTAGTACGGGTGCGGACGAGGGAACAGACCGTGGACGAGGCGGCGCGGCGGCCGGAGGGGCCCCGGGTGTGGCGTCCCCGGGCGGTGCGGGCGGTCGCCTACGGGCTGGGGCTGCTGATCGTGGCCACGATGGTCGTCCTGGCGTCGATGCTGCCGGCCGACTGGCGGTTCATGGACCGGGTGCTGCTGGTGGGCGTGGGCCTGGCGATCGCCGCGACCCTGCACCTGCTGGCCCGGCCCCGGCTGGTGGCTGGCCCGGACACCGTGACGGTGGTCAACAGCATCCGCACGCACGTGCTGTCGTGGGCGGAGATCGTGGACGTGCGGATGCCCGAGGGCGAGCCGTGGCCGTCGGTGGACCTGTCCGACGGGACGACGCTGGCGGTGATGGGCATCCAGAGCGCCGACGGCGACCGGGCCCGGGCCGCGCTGGAGGAGTTCCGGGAGCTGCTGCACCAGCGCGGCGAGGCCGCGGAGCCGGACCGGGACTGACCCCCGTTCGCGCCGCTCCCCGGGGTTTGTGCGAACGTCTAACAGGAGCCTTCGTTTCTTGACGGAACGGAGGCTCCCGCCATGCCGGGGGCAGCGCATAGTTTGGTGGTGAAGGCCACAGAACGTGGAGAGCCGACCGGGAGCGGGGTGCCGCGTGCGCGATATCCGAGAGGCCGTGGCGGAGATGTACGCCTCGGGGGAGAGGTTCGCCGTCGCGACGGTGATCGACACCTTCAAGAGCGCTCCGCGTCCGGCCGGGGCGGCGATGGCGGTGAGCGCCTCGGGCGAGGTCGTCGGAAGCCTGTCGGGGGGCTGCGTGGAGGGCGCGGTCTACGAGGAGGCGATGGAGGCGATCCGCACCGGGGTCCCGGTGCGCCGCACCTACGGGGTCGCCGACGAGGACGCCTTCAGCGTGGGCCTGACCTGCGGCGGCACCCTGCACGTGTTCGTGGAGCCGGTGGACCGAGAGCGGTACCCCTCGCTGGGTTCGGTGCTGGGCGCCATCGACGAGCACCAGCCGGTGGCGGTGGCCACCGTGGTGGCCGACCCCTCCGGGCGGGACCGGGTGGGGCGGCGCCGCATCGTGTGGCCCGGGCACGCCGAGGGCGAGGTGGGCGGCGACCGGCTGACCGCCGCCCTGGACGACGACGTGCGCGGCCTGCTGGCCCAGGGCACCACCGGCCTGCTGCACTACGGGGCGGACGGGCAGCGGCGCGGCGACGAGCTGGAGGTGTTCGTGCAGGCGTTCGCGCCGCCGCCGCTGATGCTGGTGTTCGGCGCGATCGACTTCGCGGCGGCCGTCGCCCGGATGGGCGCGTTCCTGGGCTACCGGGTGACGGTGTGCGACGCCCGCCCGGTGTTCGCCACCGCCAAGCGGTTCCCCGCCGCCGAGGAGGTGGTGGTCAAGTGGCCGCACGTGTACCTGGACGAGGTGGCCGACCGCATCGACGAGCGTACGGCGATCTGCGTGCTCACCCACGACCCCAAGTTCGACGTGCCGGTGCTGACGGCGGCGCTGCGCACCCGCGCCGGGTACATCGGCGCGATGGGGTCGCGGCGCACCCACGACGACCGGATGGAGCGGCTGCGCGAGGCGGGCCTGTCCGAGGAGGAGCTGGCCCGGCTGCACTCGCCGATCGGCCTGGACCTGGGGGCGCGGACCCCGGAGGAGACGGCGGTGTCGATCGCCGCCGAGCTGGTGGGCTCCCGGTGGGGCGGCAGCGGCCGCGCGCTGAGCGAGACCACCGGCCGGATCCACCGGGACATGGCCGTGGAGCCCTTTGTTCCGGCCGGATTCGGTCACGTCGACAGGTGAACCGAAAACCGGGGGCGGGGGAAACCGCAGGTTGTGTCCGGGCGCCGGACCGGTTCTGGAAAAGTGTCGGGACCGGGTTCCGCGGGCGGCCGGTGCGCGGAGCCCGCGCGTGGCATCATCGCGTCATGGGAAGCGGCGAGGGGGAACACGGCCGGGTGGCGGGTCTGCTGCTGGCGGCCGGATCCGGGAGCAGGCTGGGGCGGCCCAAGGCACTGGTCGAGGTCGGCGGCGAACGCCTGGTCGACCGGGGGGTGCGCACCCTGCGCGCCGGCGGCTGCGCACCCGTCGTGGTGGTGCTGGGCGCCGCGGACACCGCGGTCCCCGACGCCTGGACGGTGCTCAACCCGGAGTGGGCCTCGGGGATGGGCTCGTCGCTGCGGGCCGGGATCGACGCCCTGCCCGACGGGGTCGACGCGGTCCTGATCTCCCTGGCCGACCAGCCGCTGGTCACCCCCGAGGCGGTGGCGCGCCTGGTGGCGGCGCACGCCGAGGGCGCCCGCGCGGCGGTGGCCACCTACCGCGGCAACCAGCGCAACCCGGTGCTCATCGGCCGCGAGCACTGGTCCACGGTGCACGCCATGGCGGTCGACGACGTGGGGGCGCGCCCGTTCCTGCGCGCCTACTCCCACGTGGTCACCCCGGTGGCCTGCGACGACGTCGCCAGCCCCGAGGACATCGACACCGAAGAGGACCTGTCGCGGCTGCGCGACCTGCTGCGCAGCTGAGCCGTCAGGAGGCCGCCGAGGCGGTGATCCCGAAGACGTGCCGGGTGGTCGCGCCGGGCTCCAGGACGATGAGGCCGGTGCCGGTGGCGAACGCGTTGGGCGGGCAGGTCATGGGCTCCACGGCCAGGTGGGCGCGGTGGTCGGCGCCGGTGAGGGTGTCGGAGCTGAACAGTTGGAGGTAGCCGAAGGTCTCGTCGCACCACACCGAGATCCGGTGGTGCGGGCCGTCCACGTGGGTCCAGGCCCGGCCGTCGGCGTCGCGCCCGCCGATGACGAACGCGGTGTCCAGGACGGTGTCGCCGAGCCCGCGGCCGGGGGGACGCAGGTCCAGGTCGGTGCCCTGGACGGGGACGGGGTCGCCGACCGGCAGCAGGTCGGCGTCGGCGGGCAGGTGGGCGGCCACCGGCGCGCTCACGGTGAGCTCGCCGCGTTCGGCCAGGTCGCGCACGGGTTCGCCCAGGTCGAGGTAGGGGTGGAAGCCCAGCCCGAACGGGGCGGGGGAGTCCCCGGCGTTGCGGGCGGCGGTGGTGACGGTGAGGCCGTCCCCGTCGAGCCGGTAGGTCACGTCCAGCGCCAGCGGGAAGGGGTAGCCCGCCTCGGCGCGCAGGTCCAGGTGCAGTTCCGCCACCTGTTCGGACACGCGCACGGGCGTCCAGTCCCGGTCGTGGACCAGGCCGTGGATGGCCGACCCGGTGGCGGGGTCGTTGACGTCCAGCCGGTAGTCGTTCCCCTCGAACCGGTAGCGGCCGCCGCCGATCCGGTTGGGCCAGGGGGCGAGCACCTGCCCCTGGAACGCGGTGGGCGCGCCGGTGTAGGGCCACACCAGGTCCTTCCCCCGCCACGTCAGCGCCTGGAGCGCGGCGCCCTCGGTCGCGACGCGCGCCGCGAACTCCCCCGAGCGCAGTTCGATGGTCTCTCCCACGTGCGGCCCTTCCCTCGTACCCGGTTCCCCGCCACCGTCCGGTGCTTTGCCGAACCGGGCGATCCTAGCCGACCGGCCCCGCCCGCACGGTGCGGACGGGGCCGGTGGGGGACTTCCGGTCCCCGGGGCGGTTCCGGCGGTTCCAGCGGTTCAGAGGGTGCGCAGGAGGCGCACGGCGACGGCGGAGACCCACAGCATCGCGGTGATCGCCCCGGCGGCCAGGGTCAGCGAGCCGAGGGCGCCGCCGGTCATCGCCCAGCCGTCGCCCAGGAGCAGGGCGGTGCCGGCGGCCACGGAGAGCGCGGCGCGGGTGCGGTCGCCGGTGCGGGCGAAGTGTCGGGCCAGGACGTAGCAGGCGGCGATCAGCGCGGCGAAGGAGAGCGAACCGGCGGCCATGTGCGCGAAGGACGTCCATCCCAGCGCGGCGGGCATCCCCGCGGGGGTGCCGACCGGGAACCCGTCGGCCGGTTCCATGACGAACACTCCTGCCGCGACCATCCCCACGCCGTAGGCGGCGACGAGCCGGGGCGTCCAGACGCCGCCGGGCGTCCCGGCCAGGGCGCGGCGCAGGCCCACGGCCCCGGCGACGGCCAGCAGGCCCGCGACGACGAAGTTCGCGATCTGGAGCCAGCCGAGGTCGCCGTTGCTCAGGGCGCTCAGCGGGTGGCGGGTGAGGTCGAACCCCTCCCGGCCCAGGGCCTGGGCCAGGGAGAGGGCGCTCCACAGCGGTCCGGCGACGGCGGCGCTCAGGAGCAGGGGGCGGGTGCCCTGCCGCGTGGCCGCGGTGCGGGCGGCGGAGGCGGCGCGGGCGGCGGTGGGGTGCGGGGCGGCGGTCATGATCGGTGTCCTTCCGGTGCGGTGGTGTTCTCACCTCCACGTCGCGCCACCGATGTGACAGGGAACGCTGGCATTCCCTGTCACATCGCCCGAACGATGTAGAAGTGTTCACAGCCGACGCAAGAGATCACGAGACGAGGAGCACCCCGTGCGATTCCTGATGCTGAGCCACCCCTCGGAGAACGCCCGCACCGACGAGGGCCTGTACGTGGAGATGGCGGCGTTCATCGAGGAGCTGACCGCCTCCGGGGCCCTGGTGGCCACCGGTGGCCTGGAGCCCGGCGGGATCCGGATGGCCTCCCGGGGGGACGAGATCACCGTCACCGACGGCCCCTTCACCGAGAGCAAGGAGGCCGTGGCCGGGTTCGCGCTGGTCGACGTCGCCACCAGGGAGGAAGCGCTGGAGCTGACCCGCCGGTTCCGCCGGATCGTCGGCGACGGCGAGAGCGTCATCCGGCAGGTCTTCTCCTGACCGCCCCGGACCCCGCGGCACCGCCCCGGCTTGCGCCCGCACCCGGGGCGGTGCTGTCATCGACGGTGTGAGCGAGGTGCACGACGTCGTCGACGCCGTCTGGAAGGCCGAGTCGGCGCGGGTCATCGCCGTGCTCACCCGGATCGTGCGCGACGTCGGCACCGCCGAGGAGTGCGCCCAGGACGCGCTGGTCGCCGCGCTGCGCCAGTGGCCGCACGAGGGGGTGCCCGACAACCCCGCCGCCTGGATCACCACCGCCGCCAAGCGCCGGGCCCTGGACCGGATCCGCCGCGACCAGCGCCTGGAACGCGAACACGAGCGCATCGCCCGCGACCTCGAACACGCCCCGGAACCCCTGGAGCCCCCCGGCGACCCGGACACCGACCCCGGGGACGTGCTGCGGCTGCTCCTGCTCACCTGCCACCCGGCCCTGTCGGTCGGCGAACGCGTCGCCCTCACCCTGCGCCTGGTCACCGGCCTCACCGACAACGAGATCGGCCGCGCCCTGCTCACCCCCGAGCACGAGATCACCCGCCGGGTCGCCGCCGCCAAGCGCACCCTCGCCGAACACGGCGCCGCCCTGGAGCCGCCCGGACCGCAGGAGGCCGCCGAGCGGCTGCCCGCCGTCCTGGACGTGGTCTCCCTGGTCTTCAACGAGGGCTACACGGCCACCGCCGGACCCGGGCTGATGCGGCCGCGCCTGTGCGAGGAGGCGCTGCGCACCGGCCGGATGCTCGCCGAACTCGTCCCCGACCGGGCCGAGGCGCACGCCCTGGTCGCCCTCATGGAACTCCAGCGGTCGCGCACGGCCGCCCGCACCGGCCCCTCGGGCGAACTCCTGCGCCTGCACGAACAGGACCGGCGCCGGTGGGACGCCGCGGCGATCCGGCGCGGGTTCACCGCGATGCTGCGCGCCCGCGACGCGGGCGGCCCGCCCGGCCCCTACATGCTCCAGGCCGCCATCGCGGTCTGCCACGCGCAGGCGCCCGACGCCGAGGCCACCGACTGGGCGCGGATCGCGGCCCTGTACGACCGGCTGGCGGACCTGGCTCCCACCCCGGTGGTGCTGCTCAACCGGGCGGTCGCGGTGGGCCGGGCGCACGGCCCCGAACGGGGCCTGGAGCTGGTGGACGCCGTGGCGGCCGAGCCCGCGCTGCGCGACTACCACCTGCTGCCCAGCGTGCGCGGCGACCTGCTGGTGCGCTCGGGGCGCCCCGCCGAGGCCCGGGTGGAGTTCGAGCGCGCCGCCGCCCTCACCGGCAACCGGGCCGAACGCGACTTCCTGCTGGGCCTGGCCGCCGGCCTGCCCTCCGCCCCGGCCGGGCCGCTGCTGGGCGATGCCGTGCGCGCCTTCCTGACCCGCGGGGACCTGGGGGAGCAGGCCGCCCGCTCCTACGGCCGGACCCTGGACCGCCTGTGCCGCTCCCTGGGTGCGGGGCTGCCGGTGTCCGAGCTCACCGCCGAACGCGTGGCAGGGGTGTTCGCGACGGCCTGGGGCGGGTCCGCCGCCCGCACCTGGAACCGGCACCGGTCGGCGGTGCGCACGTTCGCCGCCCGGACGGGCCTGGACGGGATCGACGCGGCGCTGGAGCGGCGGCCCGAGCCCGCGTTCGCGCCGCCGGAAGTGGACCCGGGCGCGGTGCGCGCCCTGTGGGAGGGGCCGGACGTCCCGGTGCGCGAACGCACCCTGTGGTGCCTGCTGGCCGAGTCCGGGGTCCCGGCGCGCACCGCCCTGGCCCTGAACGTCGAGGACCTGGACCTGGACGACCGGTCGGCACCGGTCGGCGCGGCCCGGGTGGTCTGGCGCTCGGGCACCGCCCGGCTGCTGCCGGAACTGCTGGGCGGGCGCACCCGCGGCCCCGTGTTCCTGTCCGACCGCCGACCCGGCCCGGCCCGCACCCCCGGGGAGCGGGACCTGTGCCCGCAGACGGGACGGCGGCGGCTGTCCTACGAGCGGGCCGAGCGCCTGTTCGCGCTGGCCTCCCGCGCGGTGGACCCGGGCGGGAGGGGCTGGACGCTGGGCCGCCTGTCCGGGATCAGCCGAGCAGGCCGTCCAGCGGGATGAGCACCCCCGAGCCCAGGGCCAGCAGCCCGGTGGACAGCAGCACCACCAGCATGAGCACCGACCCGACCACGGCCAGCCGGAACGCGGCCAGGCGGCGGCGCGCCCGCGAGGAGTCCTTCTTGCTCGCCGCGGTGCGGCCCATCGCGAAGAGCGCGACCGACAGCAGCACCGGCAGCCACCAGGCGGCGCCCATCTCCCCGGGCAGCAGTCCGGTGACGGCGCCGGTGACGTCGGCCAGCGTGCCCAGGACCGGCCCGCGGGCGGCGTCCAGCAGCCCGGTGTAGGCGTCGCCGACGAACGTGCTCTCGGGGTAGAAGCCGTCCTGCGGGCGCAGCGCCCGGCCCAGCCCGTCCACCAGGCCCAGCAGGGCGGCCGGGTAGGCGAAGCGGCGGCACTTGCCCGCCGTCATCGCCTTCTGGATCTGGTTCATGGTGCGCTGGACCCGCTTGGAGGCGCGCTCCTGCTGCTTGCGGGTCGCCTCCGGGTTCTGCCCCTCGGGGCCCTGGCCTCCGGGGCTCTGCGCCCAGGGGCCCTGCCCCCCGGCGTTCTGGTCCTGGCGCGCCCCCCACCGGTTCCAGCGCGGGCGGGCCGCGTCCCGCGGCGCGGTGCCGCCGACCACCGGGGTGTCGCCGGTGGCGGCCTCGGCCCGGCGGCGGCGCGCGTCGGAGACCCGGCCGCGCGCCTCGTCCCAGCGGGCCTGGGCCGAGCCGGTCAGCGCCGCCCAGCGGTCCTGGCGGCGGGCGCGGCCGTCGGCGCGTTCGCGGTCGGCGATGGAACCGCCGATGCGGACCGCCTCGGGCAGCAGCAGCACGGCGGTGAGCAGGGCGGCGCGCGGGGCGAGCGGGTCGCCGCCGCCGTCGCGCAGGCCGATGCGGCGCTGCTCGTTCCACCAGGGGGCGTGCGGTGCGGGGCTGCGCTGGGCCGGGTGCCAGGACTGGCGGCGCAGCAGGGCGCGGTGCCGGGACGCGGTGTCGGGCTCCAGCACCAGCTCCACGGCGCGCGCCCAGGTGGTGTCGATCTCGTGGGCGGCGGGCCGGTCCGGCCGGTCCGCGCCGGGGCCGGTGGTGCGGTCCAGGGTCTCGGCGACCCGCTTCATCAGCAGGGGCACCTCGTGCTGGACGCGTTCGAGCAGGACGCACCGGCCCGAGCCGTCGCTGCGGCAGCCCGGGTGGGGGCACCAGTGCTGGGCGGCCAGGCCCACCGCGCCCGACTCCAGGGCCTCACGCACCACGGCGTGCCTGCTGGCCTCGCCGGTGGACAGCTCCAGCAGGCCGTCGGCGCTGATCTCGTGGCCGCGGTAGCGCGGCGGCATGCCCGGCACGTAGCGGGCGGCCAGGGCGCTGATGGCGATGTGGGCGCGCTCGGGGTGGCCGTCCAGGCCGGTGAGGTAGGCGCGGTCGAAGGTGTGGTCCTTGACCTCGCGGTCCAGCCAGGTGCGCAGCTCCGACCAGTGGGTGCGCAGCCACAGCGCGCCGGTCTCGGAGCGGTCCAGCAGGTCGAAGGCCAGGCTCGGCGGGTCCTCGTGGGAGGCCCCGGCGAACACGATGGGGCGCAGCCGCCGGGCGGTGCGCAGGGCGGGCCGCTCCCCGGCCAGCCACTGGGCGACCTCGGCGTACCCCCAGCGGGCCGAGGGGGAGGGGGCGAGCAGGCCGCGCACCAGCAGCCGCCAGTGCTCGTCGGTGACGGCGGAGATGTCCACCTCGGTGTTGCGGGCGGTCAGCCAGTTGCCGCCGCGGTCGGGGCGGCGCCCGGCGACCAGCTCGTGCGCCATCACGCCCAGGGACCACCAGGCGGCCGGGGCCTCGCGGCGGCCCTCGACGACCTCGGGGGCGGCGTAGTCCTCGGTGATGGCCAGTCCGCCGTAGACGCGGCTCATGGTGGCGCGGACGGCGCCGCCGAAGTCGGTGAGCGCCAGCACCGGTGGGTCCAGCGAGCGGACCAGCAGGTTCTCGGGCTTGACGTCGGTGTGGTTGTGCTGGAGGTCGTCCTGCCAGTGGCGCAGGCACTCGGCGACGGCGGAGACGACGGCGCGGGCGCGGGCGTCGTCCAGTGGGGCCTGGTCGATGACGGAGCGCAGCGAGCCGTGCTCGAAGTACTCCTGGGCCTCCCAGGCCAGGTCCTCCTCCCAGGAGCTCTTGGCGTGGCCGTAGCCCTGGACGGCCGGGGTGTGCGGGGAGGCGGTGCCGCGTGCGCGCAGCCGGTCCAGCAGCTCGCGGTTGATGTCGTGGCCGGGCCGGTACACCTTGAGCGCCAGGCGGCGGCCGGGGGAGTCGGTGGGCTCGACCAGGTAGACGACGGCCTCGCCGCCGGCGCCGATGCGGTCCAGGACCTGGTAGCGGCGGCGCAGGTCGGCGGGGACGGCGTAGTCCAGGTCGCTGGCCGGGCCGACGACGACCCGGGAGACGAGGCGGGCCAGCCAGTCCAGGAAGGGGCCGAACAGGATGCGCCACCAGGGGGTGCGGCCGCCCTCGCCGCCGGGGGCCGCCGCGCCGCCGAACCGGGCGGTGGCCGGGGCGGGCCGCTCCACCCGGGTGGGCGGGGCAGCCGGGCCGGGGCCCTGGCCGCCGGGGTCCTGGACGCGGGTGGGCGGGGGCGCGTCGCGGGCGGAGCCCGGTCGCAGGACACGGGTGACCCACCGCGTGGCCCCCGTGGCGGGGTCCGCCTTGGCGGTGGGCGCGGTGGGTTCGATCCGTTGTGTCGGCGCGTTGTCGTCACCGGTGTGGGGCGTGACCATGGAGGTCGGTGCCGTCCTTCTCGGTTGCGTGGGTGTCGTGACCGGGATCGGCGGACCGTTTCCAGATTAGACGCCCCGCGGCGGCCGCTGTGGGCCGTGCGCCCGCGGACCCCCGTCGACGATGCGCGCCTCTCCCCGTCTTTCACCCTGTAGGACTCCGGTCACGCCCTCCGGGTTCCCGCGGGGCCGGTCCGTTCGCTCACGCCCTGGTCAGTGCCCGCGCGGGGTGATGCCCAGCTCGGCGCAGGACTCCTGGTACATGCGCACGACCTCGTGGCGGATCTGGGCGCGCTCGGTGAGCGGCCGCGCCCAGGGGATGCGCACGGTGTGCTCGGCGCCGTCGACGGTGACAGCGTACTCCCCGGCCTCGCCGTCCAGGCCGGTCATGCGGGCCGCGGTGGCGTCGGGGTGGCCGCCCAGGGCGCGGCAGATGATCAGGGTGTCCTCGGGGTGGTCGCCGTTCATGTGGGCGGTGACGGCGGTGACGACCTCGGGGGCGAAGGGGCCGGACATGGCGGTCCTCGTGTGTCGGGCGCGGGTGCGCGGAGTGGACGACGGCGGGGCCGGTGGTGCCCCGCACCCGCCGACGATAGCCGAGCGCCCTGACCGGTGGTGACACTGTGTCGCTAAAACCCGAGTCGTCAAAACCCGGGTCGCTGAAACCCTGGTCGTCGAAAAGGGGAAGGCGCCCGCGGGACGGACGGAGGTCCTGCGGGCGCCTTCTCGACGACCTCTCGCCCCACCCCCGGAGGGCGAGGGGCCGCACGGCACGCCCGCTCCCACCGGTGCCGGTGGGAGCGGGCGCGGGTCCCCGGGGTCAGGGGGGACGTGTGCGCCGCCGGGCCGGTCAGGCCTGGCGGGTGAACTCGGCGTCGATCGTGATGCTGATCTTGTCGCCGACGACCACGCCGCCGCCGTCCATCGGCATCTCGATGTCGACGCCGAACTCCTTGCGGCTGATCTGGGTGGTGGCGGAGAAGCCCGCGCGGTCCAGGCCGTAGGGGTCCAGGGTAGAGCCGTTGAACTCCAGCTTCAGCTCGACCGGGTTGGTGTTGCCCTTGATGGTCAGCTCGCCCGTGAGCACGAAGTCCTCGCCGTCGGCGGCCAGGCCGGTCGAGCGGAAGGAGAACTCGGGGTTGTCCTCCACGTGGAAGAAGTCCGCCGAGCGGATGTGGTTGTCGCGGTCGGCGTTGTCCGTGTTGATCGAGGACGCGTCGATCACGGCCTCGACGGAGGCCTGGGTCGGGTCCTCGGGCACGGTCAGGGTGGCGTCGAACTTCTCGAACCGGCCGCGGACCTTGCTCACCATCATGTGGCGGACGGAGAACCCGACGGTGCTGTGGGCGGCGTCGATCTTCCAGGTGCCGGCCTTCAGTTCCTGCGCTGCCATCTGACTTACTCCCTGTTGCGGGTCGGGGACCCGGGGACTCGGGCCCATCTACTTGCCTAGGAACAAAGTACCTTAGAAATATCTTCCTGGGAAGAAGCTTATGCGTTCGAGGCCCCACGCGCAACAGCCGACCCCACTAGAATCGGCGCATGGAGAACCCGGCATGGCTCGACGAGGACGAACAGCGGGTCTGGCGGGGCTTCCTGCGCGTCAACGCCTGGATCTACGACGAACTCGAACGCGACCTGCGCGACCGCGGCGGCCTGAGCCTCATCGAGTACGGCATCCTCGTGCACCTGTCCGAGGCCCCCGAGCGCCGCATGCGCATGCGCGCCCTGGCCGACAGCGTCATCGTCTCCAAGAGCCGCCTCTCCCACCAGATCGCCCGCCTCGAACGCGACGGCCTGGTCCGCAAGCAGGAGTGCACCGACGACCGGCGCGGCCTGTGGGCCGTCCTCACCGACGAGGGCGCCCGCCTGCTCGCCGCGGTCGCCCCCGGACACGCCGCCCGGGTCCGCGCCCTGATGTTCGACCGCCTCGGACCCGCGCGCACCGCCGCCCTGGAGGACGTCCTCGCCGTCCTGGAACCGGGCGGCGACACACCGGCGGCCGTCGGACGAATCCCCGGTGTCCACAGGGCGACCGTAGGTAACGACTGAGTGCGACGCCGACCCGGTCGGACCCCCGCCCGGGTAGAGTCGAGGGTCGTGAGCAGACCAACGATCATCGGCGCCCAGAACTTCCGGGACGACGACGGGAGCGCCGACCCCGAGGTCGAATCCCGCCTGCGCGCCCACGCCGCCGGCGAGATCGGCGACCGCCAGGTGCTGACCGCCCTGAGCACCTCCCGCGTCCTCATCCCCGTGGTCGCCGTGGCCACCGAGACCGAGGAGGGCGTCGGCGGGCTCACCAAGGACAAGAACAGCGAGGTCGCCGTCCCCGTCATGACCGGCAAGGACGGCCGCCGCGGCGTGCTGGCCTTCACCTCGGTCGACGCCGTCCGCCGCTGGCGCTCCGACGCCCGGCCCGTCCCCTTCTCCACCAAGGACGCCTGCCAGGCCGCCGTGGAGGAGGGCGCCGACGCCCTGGTCGTCGATGTGTCCGGGCCGGTGCCCTACACCGTCCAGGGCCGTTTCCTCACCATGCTCGCCGAACAGGGCACCGTCCCCGAGCCCAAGGACGACCCCCAGGTCCTCGCCCTGATCTACCGGGTCACCCACACCGAGTTCGGGATCGAACGCGTGCGCATCCACCCCTCCCAGCGGGCCGACATCGGCATCCGCCTGGAGCTGGAGGAACGCGACGACGAGTCCCTGCGCCGCGTCGCCGAGCGCCTGGCCGCCGAGCTCCGCCACGTCCTGCCCGGCGGGATCGAGCTCAGCGCGGTCGTGCGCGCCCAGCGCGACACCGACTGAGCGCACCGGGACCGCTCCGGCCCCAAGGCCTGGAACCCCTCCGGCCCCAAGGCCTGGAACCGCTCCGGCCGGACGGTCCGGGACAGCTCCGGCCGAGAGGCCTGGAACCGCTCCGGCCCGACCGCCCGGAACCGCGTCGGCCGAGGGCTCCGGAGCCCTACCGGCCGGACGGCCCGGGCCACACCGGCCGGGTACCCCGGAGTTGTCCACAGGCGCGGCCCGGGCCTGTCGGCGCGGCGCGCCGCGGGGTAGCTTCGCATCATGCCCACCCCCTCGGACCTCGCCGCCCTAGCCGACCCCCGGGCGGTCGCCCTCATCGCGGCCGCCGCCCTGGCCGGCCTGCTCGCCGGGCACCTCGGCGGCCGCCTGGTTCCCCTGTTCGGCCCGGCGGGACCGCACGTCACCGCCTCCGTCGACGCGGCCGCCGCCAGGGACGACGCCGCGCCCGGCCGGGCCTCGGGCGCGGCCGCGGCGGACCCGGAGACCCCGCCCGGCGAGGAGGGCCCACCACCGCCGCGCTGCCCGCACTGCCGGGCCGAGCTCCGGTTCTGGCGGTGGTTCCCCCTGGTGGCCGACCGCGCCTTCCGCGGCCGCGGCAGCTGCCCGCACTGCGAGCAGACCGTGCGCCCCCACCCCGGCGCCGTCCTGCTGGCGGTGCCCGCCGCCGCCCTGGCCGGGGCCGCCGCCGTCCTGCACCCGCACTGGACACCCCTGTGGCTGCCCGCGGTGCTCTGGCTGGTGGCGGTGGGCTCCGCCCTGTCCGTCGTCGACCTGCGGGTCCAGCGCCTGCCCGACGCCCTGGTCAGACCCGCCTACCCGGTGGCCGCCGCCCTCATCGCCCTGGCCGCCCTCACACCACCGGGCGGACCACAGCCCGGACGGCTCCTGGACGCCGTGGTGGGCATGGTCCTCGTCACGGTCCTGTACTGGCTGCTGTGGCGGATCCACCCGCGGGGGATGGGCCTGGGCGACGTCCGCCTGTCCGGACTGACCGGCCTGTACGCCGGGTGGGCGGCCGGTCCGCTGGGCGCGCTGACCGCCGTGTTCTGGGCGTTCGCGGCCTTCTCCGTGGTGGGCCTGGTCCTGATGGCGCTGCGCCGCGCCTCCCCGCGTTCGACCTTCCCGCTGGGGCCCTTCATGCTCGCCGCCACCCTGGCCACCGTCGTGGCCGCCAGGCCCCTGTTGCCCGAACTCTGAGACCGGATGCCACCCCTCGGACCGATCCGTGAAAAGATCGGTCCCATGTTGCGCTGGCTGACCGCAGGGGAATCCCACGGCCCGGCACTCGTCGCGATTCTGGAGGGCCTCCCGGCCGGTGTGTCCGTCACCTCTGACGACATCGCCGCCGCGCTGCTCCGCCGCCGCGCCGGGTACGGTCGTGGCGCCCGGATGAAGTTCGAACAGGACCAGGTCTCCGTCATCGGAGGCATCCGCCACGGCCGCACCCTCGGGGGTCCGGTCGCGGTCGAGGTGGGGAACACCGAGTGGCCCAAGTGGGAGCAGGTGATGTCCCCCGACCCGGTGCCCGCCGAGGTCCTGGACGGCATCGCCCGCAACGCCCCGCTCACCCGTCCCCGGCCCGGCCACGCCGACCTCGTCGGCATGCAGAAGTACGGGCACACCGAGGCGCGGCCCATCCTGGAGCGCGCCAGCGCCCGCGAGACCGCCGCCCGTGTCGCCATCGGCGAGGTCGCCCGCCGGTTCTGCCGCCAGGCGCTGGGCGTGGAGATCCTCAGCCACGTGGTGTCCATGGGCCCGGTCTCGGTCCCCGAGGACGCGCCCGAGCCGCGCCCGGAGGACCTGGCCGCGGTCGACGCCGACCCGCTGCGCTGCTTCGACCCGCAGACCAGCGCCCGCATGGTCGAGGAGGTCGACGACACCAAGAAGTCCGGGGACACCCTCGGCGGCGTCGTCGAGGTCCTCGCCTACGGGCTGCCGCCGGGCCTGGGCACCCACGTCCACTGGGACCGCCGCCTGGACGCCCGGCTGGCCGCCGCCCTCATGGGCATCCAGGCCATCAAGGGCGTCGAGGTCGGCGACGGGTTCCGCACCGCGGCCCGCCGCGGCTCGCAGGCCCACGACGAGATCGAGCCCGGACCCGACGGGGTGCGCCGCCGCACCAACCGCGCCGGCGGCGTCGAGGGCGGCATGAGCACCGGCGACCCGCTGCGGGTGCGCGCCGCCATGAAGCCCATCGCCACCGTGCCGCGGGCGCTGGACACCATCGACACCGAGACCGGTGAGCCCGCCCAGGCCCACCACCAGCGCAGCGACGTCACCGCGGTCCCGGCCGCCGGCGTGGTCGCCGAGTCGATGGTCGCCCTGGTCATCGCCGAGGCCGCCATCGAGAAGTTCGGCGGCGACTCCGTCGAGGAGACCACCCGCAACCTCCGGGGCTACCTGGACTCCCTGGACATCCGCTGACCCGCCCGGGGCCCGCCCCGCGGCGGGCCCCGGGACCGAGACGAAGGTGGGAAGTAGCGTGTCACGAGCGATCGCGGTCCTGATCGGATCGCCCGGCTCGGGCAAGTCCACGGTCGGAGAGGCCCTGGCCGCGCGCCTGGGCGCCGACCTGCTGTGCACCGACACCGAGATCGAGAAGCGGGCCGGCAAGCCCATCGGCGACATCTTCCTCGACGAGGGCGAGGAACACTTCCGGGCGCTGGAGCGCGAGGTCGTCGCCGAGGGGCTGCGCTCCTGGGAGGGCGTCATCGCCGTCGGCGGCGGCGCCGTCCTGAACGAGGACACCCGCCGCGACCTGGCCGACCACCACGTGGTCTACCTCCAGGTGGAGTTCGCCGAGGCCGCCAAGCGCGTGGGCATGGACACCGCCCGCCCGCTGCTGGTCGGCAACCCCCGGGCCCGGCTGCGCAAGCTGCTGGACGAGCGGCTGCCCGTCTACGAGTCCCTGGCCACGGTGACGGTGCCCACCACCGGGTTCCACCCCGAGGAGGTCGTCGACGCCATCGTGCCCACCCTCGACGCCGGGCCCGACACCGGGAAGGCCGCCCCGTGACCGCCACCCGCATCCGCGTCGGCGACGACGCAGGGCGCTACGACGTCGTCGTGGGCAGCGGCGTGCTCGCCGAGCTGCCCTCCCTGGTCGGGGACGCCGCCCGCGTCGCGGTGATCCACCCCGAGGGCCTGGAGGCCGTCGCCCGCCCGGTCGCCGGGGCCCTGGAGGCCGCCGGGTACACCGTCCACCCCATGCCCGTCCCCGACGGCGAGGCCGCCAAGAACGCCGCCGTCGCCGCCGACCTGTGGACCCGGCTGGGCCTGCACGGGTTCACCCGCAGCGACACCGTCGTGGGCGTGGGCGGGGGCGCCACCACCGACCTGGCCGGGTTCGTCGCCGCCACCTGGCTGCGCGGCGTGCGCGCCGTCCTGGTCCCCACCACCCTGCTCGGCATGGTGGACGCCGCCGTCGGCGGCAAGACCGGCATCAACACGCCCGAGGGCAAGAACCTCGTCGGCGCCTTCCACCCCCCGGCCGGGGTGCTGTGCGACCTGGCGACCCTGCCCACCCTGCCGCGGGCCGACTACATCGGCGGACTCGCCGAGATCATCAAGGCCGGGTTCATCGCCGACCCCGTCATCTGCGACCTGGTCGAGGACGACCCCGAGGGCGCCGCCCTGCCCGAGGGCCGCCACACCCGCGAGCTCATCGAACGCGCCATCCGGGTCAAGGCCGAGGTGGTCTCCGGCGACCTCAAGGAGAGCGGCCGCCGCGAGATCCTCAACTACGGCCACACCCTGGGACACGCCATCGAACGCGCCGAGAACTACACGTTCCGGCACGGGTACGCCGTCTCCATCGGCATGGTCTTCGCCGCCGAACTCGCCCGGCTCGACGGGCGCGTCGACGCCGACCTGGTGGCCCGCCACCGGGCGCTGCTCACCTCCGTGGGCCTGCCCGTGTCCTACGGGTCCGCCGTCTGGCCGCAGCTGCGCGCCACCATGAGCGTCGACAAGAAGGCCCGCGGCGCCACCCTGAGGTTCGTGGTCCTGGACGGCCTCGCGAAGCCGACCATCCTGGCCGGGCCCGCGCCGGAGCTGCTCGACGCGGCCTACGCCGCCGTCACGGGCGACGCCCCGGTTCCGGGAAGCCACTAGACTGGCAGCCAGGCGGCCTGCGCACAGGCGCGCCCGGGACGGGTCCCGGGGCGCCCGCGGCCGGCCCCACCGAACCACCCGACCGGGCCCTTGGGGGCTCCGGTCGCCCGACGTGTCAGACCCCTGGGAGAGACGACCGAAGTGGCCACGACGAACGACATCAAGAACGGCACGACCCTGCGGATCGACAACGTTCTCTGGAACGTCCTGGAGTTCCAGCACGTCAAGCCGGGCAAGGGCGGCGCGTTCGTCCGTACCAAGCTGAAGAACGTCCTCACCGGCAAGATCGTGGACCGGACCTTCAACGCCGGCGCCAAGGTCGAGTTCGCCAGCGTCGACCGCCGCGACATGGAGTACCTGTACCACGACGGCGACGCCTACGTCTTCATGGACAGCCAGACCTACGACCAGATCCAGGTCCCCGAGGCCGTGGTCGGCAAGGACAGCGACTTCCTGCTGGAGAACACCAAGGTCACGGTGGCCACCAACGAGGGCAACCCGCTCTACATCGAGCTGCCCGCCGCCGTCGAGCTGGAGATCACCCAGACCGACCCCGGCGTCCAGGGCGACCGCTCCACCGGCGGCACCAAGCCCGCCACCGTGCAGACCGGCGCCACCATCCAGGTGCCCCTGTTCATCTCCCAGGGCGAGCGCGTCAAGGTCGACACCCGCACGGGTGACTACCTCGGGCGAGTCAACTGATGAGCGGAGCACGGCGCAAGGCGCGGCGGCGCGCGGTCGAGGTCCTCTACGAGTCCGAGGTGCGCGGCATCTCGGTGGAAGAGGTCATCCGGCGCCGCCGGGCCCAGCCCGAACCGCCGATCAACGAGTTCACCGAGCAGCTGGCCCGGGCCGTCGACGGCCACCGGGACCGCATCGACGAACTCCTCGACACCTACGCGATCGGCTGGACCCTGGAGCGGATGCCGGTCGTGGACCGCAACATCCTGCGGATGGGCGCTTACGAACTGCTGTGGGCCCAGGACATCCCCGACGCCGTGGCGATCGCCGAGGCCGTGGGGGTCGCCAAGGAGCTGTCCACCGACGAGTCTCCCAACTTCGTCAACGGGCTGCTGTCCAGGCTGATGGAGAACAAGTCGACGCTCGCCCTGTAGGCGGGCACGGCCCGGCACGGGTACCGGGTCCGGACGAGCATGCGGGGGACCAGTGAGTGACAGGAGCGGCGCGGCAGTGAGCGGTCTGGGAGAGGGCGGGGCCACCGGCCCGGGCCGGGCGGCCAACGCCGCACGGACCGCCGTCGTGTGGGAGGCCCTGGCCGGACTGCTGGACCGCCTCGGCGGCGGCTCCCCCCTGGACATCGTCGACGCGGGTGGCGGCACCGGAGGGGCCGCCGTCCCGCTCGCCGAACTCGGCCACCGGGTCACCGTCGTCGAGCCCAGCCCCGACTCGCTGGCCGCGCTGGAGCGCCGCGCCGCCGAGCGCGGGGTGCGGGTGCGCGGCGTGCAGGGCGAGACCGACGACCTGGCCTCGCTGTTCCCCGAGGGGAGCACCGACCTGGTCCTGGTCCACAACGTGCTGGAGTACGTCGACGACCCCGTCGCCGCCCTGCGCGACGTGGTCGGCATCACCCGGCCCGGCGGCGCGGTCAGCCTCCTGGTCACCAACGCGGTCGCCGGGGCGCTGCACCGGGCCCTGGCCGGGCACCTCACCGACGCCCGCACCCTGCTGGAGGACGCCGAGGGCCGCTGGGGCCCGGGCGACCCCATCCCGCGGCGGTTCACCCGCCGCGGCGTCCTGGAGCTGGTCGGCGCCGCCGGGCTCACCGACGAGCGGGTCCGCGGCGTCCGCGTGTTCGCCGACCTGGTCCCCGGCCACGCCTGGGAGGGCGACGTCCACGCCGGCCGCCACCTGGTCGAGCTGGAGAAGGCCGCCGCCGAGCACCCCGAGCTGCTTGGCATCGCCACCCAGCTGCACGTCATCGCCCACCGGCCCTGAAACCTGTCCTTCGTGGCACGTAGCCTGGCCGTATGAGCCGACGTCAACTGGAGCGCGGGGCCGCGCTGCGCGGCATGGTCACCCCGCGGGGGATCGTCCCGCTGGGCGCGGACTTCCCGCGTGACGGGTCGGGGCCCGACGCCGACTGCAACGTCCTGCACCTGGACATGGACGCGTTCTTCGCGAGCGTGGAGCGGCTGCACAACCCCGGCCTGGAGGACACCCCGATCATCGTCGGCGGCACCGGCCCGCGCAGCGTCGTCTCCTCCGCCGACTACCTCGCCCGCGCCCGCGGCGTGCACTCCGCGATGCCGATGGCCCAGGCCCTGCGCCTGTGCCCCGGCGCCGCCGTGTTCCCGCCCGACGGGCGCGCCTACCGGGAGGTCTCCCGGGCGGTCATGGAGATCCTGCGGGCGGTCACCCCGCTGGTGCAGCCGCTGTCTTTGGACGAGGCGTTCCTGGACGTGTCCGGGGCGCGCCGCCGCCTGGGCGGGCCGGTGCATATCGCCGCGATGATCCGCGACCGGGTCCGCCGCGAGCAGGGCCTGACCTGCTCGGTGGGGGTGGCCGCCACCCGGTTCACCGCCAAGCTCGGCTCCACCCACTGCAAACCCGACGGCCTGCTCCTGGTACAGACCGCCGCGGTCCGCTCCTTCCTGGACCCGCTGCCGGTCGGCGCCCTGCCCGGGGTGGGCGACAAGACCGAGCAGACCCTGGCCCGGATGGGCGTGCGCACCGTCGGCGCCCTCGCCCGGTACGACCGCGACCTGCTGCGCATGCAGCTGGGCGACAAGCACGGCACCCGGCTGGCCGACCTCGCCCACGGCGTCGACGACAGCCCCGTGGAGCCCGAGAGCGAGGACAAGAGCATCGGCGCCGAGGAGACCTTCGACGTCGACGTGGCCGAACCCGGGGCGGTGAACCGGGAGCTGCTGCGGCTCTCCGAGAAAGTGGCGAGGCGCCTGCGCGCCTCGGGACAGATGGGGCGCACGGTGAGCGTCAAGCTCCGCCGGGACGATTTCTCGACCATCACCCGGGCCCGCACCCTGCCCGAGGCCACCGACGTGGGCCGGGAGATCAACGCCGTCGCCCGCGCCCTCTACGCCGAATCCGGGCTGATGGGAACCCCGATGCGCCTGGTGGGCGTTCGTATGGAGGGGATCGTTCCCGCCTCCGGGGTGCACCGCCAACTGGCCCTGGACGAGCAGGACACGGGGTGGCGCGACGTCGAACGCGTCATGGACCGGGTGGCGGAACGATTCGGACCGGGCGCGCTACAGTCGGCGGTATTGGCCAAGCGTGACGAAAACGACGTATGATGCCGCAACTTCCGGGCCGTTCCCAGCGTTATACGGGGTAGGTCCGGAGTCAGGGTAGACAGAGAGGCATGGAAGCCGGTGTTTCCGAGACAGCGCGGGGGTATCGTGGCCTTGGTCGGTCAGGTCCGCACGCAGCTTTTCCTTCCACGGTGCGCTAGCGCATCGTATTCTGGGCATACCACTGACCAAGAGACCGTTGATCAGTACCCGTCACCCCAACCGGGGACTGTTGTAGGGAGGCGCCGTGCCGCTCTCTGAACACGAGCAGCGCATGCTCGACCAGATCGAGCAGGCGCTGTATGCCGAGGACCCGAAGTTCGCGAACACCGTTCGGCAGACGAACCCCGTGGTCCATCACAAGCGCCGGATCATCAAGGCCGGACTCGGGTTCGTCCTCGGCCTCGTGCTGATGCTGACGGGCCTGCTGCTCGGCACCAGTGCCGGAATGGCCATCGGTGTCACCGTCAGCGTGGGCGGCTTCCTCGTGATGCTGACCTGTCTGCTGTGGGGGCTCAACGCCTGGCGCCGGGCCGCCCTGGGCGGACCGGCGGAGGTGGCACCCGACGAGCCCAGGCGCCGCAAGGGCGACCGCCCGGGCATGATGAACCGCTTCGAGGAACGCTGGCGCCGCCGCCAGCAGGGCGACGAGTGACCACGCCGCTCTGACTCCAACGGGCAACGACGAGGGCCCCGCACACCGTGCGGGGCCC